>JALZVN010000370.1 GCA_023299965.1 Saprospiraceae bacterium
GCAGGCTTAGCATTTCAAAAAGAAGGAAGTAAGTATCAAAGCTTCTTAACCTATGCACATAATGAGATCAACCAGCTATACAATGGAGGTATAGAGAGTACAGGAGATTCTGCTAGTATGGCTAATCTTAGAGACCGCATCGAATTTGCAGACACGCTCAGTGTTGGTATCACCATTCCGATCAATATCCCTGCGGAGACTGCAAATCTTAGATATCGATTGAGAACCGGTGCCTTGACTCAATTCTTCACACTCTCTGGGGACAATAAGCAAGATGCTAATTCCTCCAGAATCTTCAATATTAAGCATAAAATAAAATACACGAGTGATATTTACAGATTCTCTGATTCTGGTTTTAATGATGCATATTATGGTATTCTAGCTACGGATGATAGAGGAATCAGAGTCGCTTTACACCAAAGAGTCCTAGAGAATTATTTTGGATTGAGTACATTGAAGACTGTGAATGGCAAAGCCATCCCGTCTCCTCTTGGTGATATCAGTGTAGGACTACTGCACCAGTTTGCACGTTTCGATGGAGAAGGATATACATCTAGGTTCAACAATCTTTTTGTGGAGGGATCTTGGAAGTTTAGCCCCATCAAACAAATCAACGTCGATGCGTTTGGTCAATTAGGTGTTTTAGATAACATTGGGGACTTCCGATTCAAAGCTGCCGCCGAGCTAGCCCTTGAGAAATGGGGAAGCTTGCAAGCGATACTACGCCAGCAGCGATATAGTCCAAGTCAATATGAACAACAGAACTTTGCAACTCAAGTACAGGTGTGGGATAGCAATTTTGATAAGTCATTCAATTCGCAACTAGGTTTTAAGTATATACTATCTAGTCAAAAATTGGAAGCTGGTCTATCCTATTTTCTATTAGATAATCATATTTACTTTGATGACTCCTTTCAGCCTCAACAAGCAAACGGAAGCATCAATTTAGTACAGTTCTATATCAAGAAAGACTTTAAATGGAACGTCTTTTATCTAGAAAATCTAATTATGTTGCAATCCAGTGATAATGATGTAGTGACACTACCCGCTTGGTGGTCACGCCATAGTCTCTATGTGCAGCGAAGAATTTTCAACAATATTATGTTGGCAAGGTTTGGACTTGATCTTAGACTCAACGATACGTATTTTGCTAACAACTTTAATCCGGCATTAGGTCAATTTCATCTCCAATCTACTAGAGAAGTAGATTTATATCCTGCAGTAGATGCTCATTTTGGTTTTGTGATTGAAGAATTCAGGATCTTTGTCAAGATGGAAAATGTAACTTCTTCAATCACAAGGGATATTTTTTATCAAATCCCAAATCATCCACAAAAGGAATTGGTTTTCCGATTCGGTATCAGTTGGCGTTTTCTAGACAAGAATAGTAATCAACGCAGCACAGATCAAAACTCTAGTGGAGGTGGTTCGTCTGGAAGAACTCCCATCAATCTTCCAAATTTCTAATTTTAGTTTACCTCTATTAAATTAATCGTTCGGTAATTTTTGTAAAATACTAAATCAGTTTCAACTTACATGTTTGATTTCCAGTGGATTACGCAACAGAAGTACTTTCTTTGCAATATACTGCTAGCCAGCGATTTGGCATTTATTACCGAACCATTGTTAAATTATACCATTTTGAAGTTTAAAATGGTATAAGCAGCCAAACGCGTGTAAAATAAAAAAAACCAAGTGCAGTTGCACTTGGTTTTTTTATCAAAAAATGAATTAGATTAATCCTGCTATAATTCAAAGTTAGGCGCAAATGAACTATCCTCACTTTCGTAATAGTTATTGATAATAGTTGCTACTTCTTCTGGAGTATCAACAATAGGAATAAGATCCATATCTTTTTCGCTGATGTTGTGTGCTTTTTCAAGCATTACATTTTGGATCCAATCTCTCATCCCTCCCCAAAATTCCGTACCCACAAGTATAACTGGCACTTTTGTTATTTTCTTAGTTTGGATAAGTGTAAGCACTTCGAATAACTCATCAAGTGTACCAAAACCTCCAGGCATCACGACAAATGCCTGTGCATACTTTACAAACATTACTTTACGAATAAAGAAGTATCTATGGTCTAGATTGTACGATGGATGAATATATGCATTATGACTTTGCTCAAATGGTAAGTCAATGTTAAGCCCTACAGAAACACCATCGGCATCAAAAGCGCCTTTATTTCCAGCTTCCATAATACCGGGACCGCCTCCAGTTATAATCCCATATCCTTCATCTACCATACGCTTAGCCACATCTACAGCCATCTTGTAATAAGGATGATCAGGTTTTGTTCGCGCAGAACCGAATATAGAAACACAAGGCCCTATCTTATTCATTACTTCAAAACTGTCTACAAATTCAGCAATTACCTTAAACATGGTCCAGGCATTCTCCCCTTTTATTTTAGACCATTGCTTCATACGTTTACCATGCTCCTTGCTTTCAACTATTTTTTCTATTTCGTCTGAATTATCTGCCGTATTTTTCATATTTAATTTTTCTAATATTTATAACAAATGTACTAAATAGCTTGGAATACAAGCCTTTGTACAACAAAAAAGCCTGCTAAAAAAGCAGGCTTTGGGCACCTATTATATAGATTGTATTCAGGTACTCTGTATTCTATAGCCTTATTAACCTGGCTGTTGAAATTTTTGAAACTCTTTTGTCATAAAAGAATGCAATTCATCTACATCTTTAAACCTAGTAAAGATCTCTTGTAGTTTAGAAATATTCTGACTACTTGACGCCACAACGAAAGAAAGTACATCTTGCTTAGTTATCTTTTCCTGACTCAAGATGATAAGACGTTCTACTACATTTCTAAGCTCTCTGATATTTCCTGACCAATCCACTTCTTGTAATGCAGCGATGGCATCTGTCTCGATTACTTTTGGAGTGATCCCGTATTCTTGGCAAATGATATTATTAAAGTGATCTACCAATAAAGGGATATCATCTTTTCTAGCATCTAATGGTGGTACATGTATTAGTATCACCGCTAGTCTATAGTATAAATCTTCTCTAAATCTATTGTGATTGATTTCTTCTTGTAGATTTTTGTTAGTCGCTGCTACAACTCTAACGTCTACTTGTATTTCTTTATCCCCTCCTACTCTAGTAATTCTACTTTCTTGTAATGCACGCAAAACTTTTGCTTGTGCATTAAGGCTCATATCTCCGATCTCATCTAAGAAGATGGTACCTCCATTTGCCAATTCAAACTTACCAATCTTTTGTTTGTATGCACCCGTAAAAGATCCTTTCTCATGACCAAACAGTTCACTCTCAATCAACTCACTAGGTATAGCTGCACAATTTACTTCTATGATAGGTCCATCTGTACGAGCACTCTTTTCGTGCAGCCATCTAGCTACCAATTCTTTACCCGTACCATTGCTACCGGTAATCAATACACGAGCATCAGTAGGACCTACACGATTGATGGTATTTTTTATTTCCATGATAACCTTAGATTCTCCAATAATCTTGGGAGTCTTTACACGGCTAACCTTCTTTTTCAATACTTTAGTTTCCGTAACCAAAGCTGATTTATCCATCGCATTTCTTACTGTAATAAGAAGACGATTCAAATCTGGCGGCTTAGAGATAAAATCAAAAGCACCAACTTTCACTGCTTCTACAGCAGTATCTATATTGGCGTGACCTGAAATCATAATAACCGGCGTATCAGGTGCAAGCAATTGGACTCTTTCCAATGCTTCCATACCATCCATCTTTGGCATTTTGATATCCATGATGATCACATCATACTTATGCTTCTTTAGTTTGACTAGACAGTCCAATCCATCAGCAGCCTCGTTTACTTCGTACTTCTCAAATTCGAGTATCTCACGCAATGTTTTGCGGATACTGCTCTCATCATCTACTATTAATATTCTAGCCATTTAGATTTAATTGTTATGTGGATTATAAAGTTGTCTTCCTTAAAATATAAAATTTTGGACATTAACCCAGCGTTCTGGGGATGAAAACAGTTTCTTTTAAGCGTTCTTAGACATATGTTATTATAGTACGTCAACTCAAAAGTGCAGGTTGCAATCCATTACTATATATTAAAAAAATACAAATATGATGCTAGGATTTGCCATTCCTTGCATTTCGTATATGATTTATTAATAATGCCTAAGTCTTTGTGCTCAAATTAGATAGATAGTCCTCCGCCAATACAAGGCTTGTAATATAATTTTCAGGATAAAAAAAGAGACCAAATGCAAATCCTTGCTTGAAATCAACACTTGATCATCGGATTTTACTCTTTCTCCTTGAATTAGCTTATTGTTAAAACTTAACAGTTAAAATTCGGAGTCTAATCCACGATTCGTGTTAAAAGGATGTAGATCAAGTTTTATTAATGAAATCTTCATGTCACTCCACTCTATTACCATAGCAGTTAGGATTTTCAGATAAGCACTTCAGTCGAAAAACTGAATGAACCAGTAATGCTTTAAATGCAAATAGATTGTGTGGTCTTGAGCTCGAATATGATATGGTAAATACGATCCCAGGTATTGTAAACACAATGTTTTGATGAAGAGGAATATATA
This sequence comes from Saprospiraceae bacterium, assembly GCA_023299965.1. Lineage (GTDB taxonomy): Bacteria > Bacteroidota > Bacteroidia > Chitinophagales > Saprospiraceae > JALZVN01. Next base: position 4,578 of record JALZVN010000370.1, read on the forward strand.
CTTTAGGGTATCCCAATCAATTTGACATTAACCTAATTCAGAGGTTTATAGAGGTTCCCTTTTATTAATTACCCAATTCCTTAATCGCCAACCAAGCCATCATACCAATACTGGTGCGTAAAGCCTCTTCGTCAATATCGAAGGTATTTGTATGCACTGGAGAGATAATTCCTTTCTTTTTGTTTCCTGTACCTAATCGGTAAAAGCAACCAGGCATCGCTTGTGAATAGTAGGCAAAATCCTCTGCAGTCATACGAATAGGCAATTCAACAACATTCTTTTTACCCAAATAGTCTATAGCAAAATCTTTAATTCGCCCAGTGAGTGCTGGTTCATTAATTAAAGAAGGATAACCGATATGGATGTTAAAATCACATTTGGCGCCCATAGATTTTGCGATAGACTGCGCCATTTTTTGCATTTTTTTATGCGCCGAATATCTCCACTTTTCGTCCATAGTACGAAATGTTCCCATCAGTTTCACTTCGTTAGGGATAATATTAGTAGCCCCTCCAGTTGAATTTATTTTGCCGAAAGTTAATACAGATGGGGTCGAAGGATTAGCGTTTCGACTAATAATTTGCTGAAGTGCCGTGATGATATGCGATGTGATCACAATAGGATCTATGCAATCATGAGGAAGCGCGCCATGCCCTCCTTTACCTGTGACAGTGACATATATTTCATCAGCAGAAGCCATATACTGACCTGCACGAAGACCTATTTTGCCCGCCGCGAGAGGAGGATGTACATGCTGTCCGATTATCGATATTGGAGTAGGGTTTTTAAGGACTCCCTCCTTGATAAGAATAGAGGCCCCACCTGGCAATTTTTCTTCAGCGGGTTGAAAAATCAACTTCAGCGTTCCGCCAAAATCATCTCTTAGTTCTTGTAATATTTTTGCAGCACCCAATAAACTTGCCGTATGCACATCATGTCCACACGCGTGCATCACACCAATATTCTTAGATTTATAACTGACTTTATTTGCTTCAGTGATCGGTAGTGCATCAATATCAGCACGTAAGGCGATTACTCGCTTACTCGTTTGTTTACCCTGTATATAGGCAACAATTCCATTGTCTGCCCACCCTGTCTCATATTTTATACCCAAGGATTTGAGTGTAGTCGCGATATACTTGCCAGTTTCTTTTTCTTGATAACTGAGCTCCGGATGTTGATGCAGATATCTTCTAATCTTCCTAGTAGAAGCGAATCCCTTGTGCGCTAATGTTTTTACCTTGGATTGTAAAGTCATTATGGTAGTAGTTTGTGTATTATATTAGGCACCTGAAATCTTGGTCCATGCTGCGCCTCGTAATGCTTACATCTAGCAATAAACGCCTCCTTTCCATAATCCGTTATATACTGCACTGCTCCTCCCTTAAATGCTGGAAATCCCCAACCGTAAATACTGCCTAAGTTCGCTTCAGCAACAGACTGCACAACTCCTTCATGAATACACCAAAGCGTTTCTAATACTTGCACAATTAGAAGTCTCTCCTTCGGCTCATTGAAATCAAAAACAACTTGAGTTGTTGGGAATACATTTTCCATTTCTTCCCAAAGTAATTGGCGCTCCGCACTGTCATCATCATAATTATAAAAGCCTCTTTTAGTCGGTCGACCTGGTCGATCGACATCTTCAATCATTTTATTAATTGCCGCAACTGCTGGGTGTGCTATATACTTAGGACCATAATGCTTGGCAGCTTGTTCTTCATATCTCAATACTAGATTGAGACTTAAGGAATCTGCCAACGCCAAGGGGGCACGGGTCATACCAGCTTGTCTACCTAAATTTTCTATGGAAGCTGCAGAAAACCCTTCTTGCAGCATTTGAATCCCTTCAAGGATATAAGTATTCTGTACTCGAGCAGCAAAAAATCCCCAATTATCTTCAACTATTACCGGTATCTTTTTGATTTGCTTGACAAAATCAAATGCACGCGCAATCGTCTCACCAGAAGTTTGTTTCCCTCTAACGATTTCACACATGTGGACTTTTTCTACTGGGCTAAAAAAGTGTAAGCCAATATAATTTTTTGGTAATTTAAACACTGACCCAAGATCTGAAATAGGAATTGACACTGTATTTGTACCAAAGAAGGAATACTCGTCAACATACTGATCTACCTCTTTAGCTACTTTTATTTTTAAATTTTTATTCTCAAATACAGCTTCTATAATAAGATCACAATTCTCAAATTGCTCAATATCTTCTGTTGCAATAAAATTACTTTTTGCTTTTTCACATAAGGCCGCTGAAATACGGTTTGTATTTCTCATCTCCTTGAGCTTGGAATATACAAGCTCTTTACCCTTTAACACTATCGACTCAGAGACATCCTTCATCACTACCTCTAAACCATTGACTAGACAAGTAAGCGCTATACCTGTGCCCATAATGCCCGCACCTATTACACCTACTTTACGAGTTCGAAACTTCCCATATCCTTCTGGGCGCATCTCTCCTTTCTTGATATTATTGAGATCAAACCAAAAGGTCTTCATCATATTTTTAGTATCCTGCTTTATAACCAACTCAGAAAAATGTTGGCTTTCAATTTTGCAGGCCGTATCAAAATCAAGCTTAACACCTTCAGCCAAGGTATTTAAAATAGAAAGGTGCGCTGGAAAATTTGCATAAATAGAGGATACCAAAGAAGCCGTGAGGCGTTGTACCGTCTTTAACGTTTCTCTTAATTTATCTTTAGATACTGGAGCTTGTTCCGCTTTTACATCCCAAATTCTACTTCCTTTATTGTTTAATCTAATCCACTGCTTAGCTGCAGGAATTAAATCATTCTCTTGTTCTACTATCTCATCTATAATTCCTCTTTCTAAAGCCTCACTTGGGTTAAATTTCTTCTGCTTAGTAAGCACATTATAGGCGTTCTCTATACCTAACATCCAAAGTAATCTTATCGAAGCCCCTCCCCCTGGCATGAGGCCTAGTTCTATCTCCGGATTACCTAACTGAATGTCATTATCATCCACTGCTATTCTATAATGACAAGCTAGTACCATCTCAAAACCTAGTCCTAGACAAGATCCATTCATTGCTGCAACCACAGGAATACCAGGTGCTTCTAGTTTTCGGAAAAAACTTTGAATTTCTTGAGAGTATTCATAAAGGGCTTCGGGAGAATATGTTTCGTATAGATATTCAAGATCTCCTCCAGTCAAAAAGGTTTTTTGACTAGATGTGAATATCACCCCTTTCAATTGTCCTTTTTCCTTTTCTAAAAGCAAATGCTCAAGCACAGGCTCTAAGGCTTTGTACAATTTATGGTTGATAATATTCCCATCCCTACCATCCATTTCTAGATTGACTATAGCAATATTTTCAATATCTTTTTTGTACTGAATCATAAGTCTTATACAATTTCTATTATAGTTGCTATTCCCATACCACCTCCTACACACAATGTGGCAAGTCCAGTATTTTTCTTTTGGCGAATAAGCTCATTCATTAAAGTGCCCAATATCATACAGCCTGTTGCTCCTAGAGGATGCCCCATTGCAATAGCACCACCATTGACATTTAATATAGCAGGATCGATATCCATATCTCTCTGAAATTTTAATACTGGCGAAGCAAATGCCTCATTCATCTCCCACAGGTCGATATCCTCCTTATTCATACCTATATTTTTCAGGGCTCTTTTCGTAGCCGGTGTAGGTCCTTGTAACATGAGTGTAGGATCGGTACTAGCGTTTCCTACAGAAATGATTTTTGCTTTTGGTGTCAAACCTAATCTTTTCCCCATTTCTGCACTTCCAATTAACATCAAAGCAGCTCCATCAACAATACCACTAGAATTTCCCGCAGTATGCAAGTGTTTTATTCTTTCTACTACAGGATATTTTCTCATAGCAATGGCATCAAAGCCTATCGAACCAATCTTTTCGAATGCAGGCTTGAGCTTAGCTAAGCCCTCAAGGCTCGTACTCGGTCTGAGATGCTCATCTTTTTCTAGCACTAGCATCCCAGCAGTATTGTGTATTGGAATAGTTGCACTATCAAAATATCCAGCCTCCCAAGCTTTAGCTGCTCTTTGCTGAGACTGCAATGCATAAGCATCTAATACCTCTCTATCGTAATCTTCAAGCGTAGCAATTAAGTCAGCAGAAATACCTTGTGGTACATAGCCAATATGGGTAATAACACTTGGATCAAACAACATCGCTCCACCGTCAGATTCAATTGCGGTGCGGCTCATACTTTCTATTCCTCCTGCAATAATCAAATCTTCCCAACCACTCCTAATTTTCATTGCCGCGAGATTGACGGCTTCTAATCCTGAAGCGCAAAATCTATTGAGTTGAAATCCAGATACCTTATTACTCCAATCCGCAAATAAAAGTGCGGACTTAGCGATATTAGCGCCTTGTTCACCTACTGGGCTTACGCAGCCTATAATTGCATCATTGACAAGAGTAGTATCTAAGTCATTTCTTTTTTGAATCGCCTTGAAGCAATTAGCAAGCAGTTCTATAGGCTTGATTTGATAGAGCGCGCCCGTTTTCTTGGCTTTGCCTCGTGGGGTTTTAATCGCATCATAGATAAAAGCTTCATTCATGAATGGCCTATTTTTTTCAGAAAAAGATCTCCTTAATTAACGGAGCTCAAATTTATTAATAATATTCGCCTATCCTAAGGAGTCAGCGATAACTAAACGTTTTATTACCTATTCACAATGCTAAACCATCACCTAGAATAAGCTATAGTTATTCATCCTATTTAGGAAAATTGACTTCGTTTCCTCAAAGACTATTCAATTACTAATATCTAAAATATACAGCACAAGTATGTTTTGCATATCTTGGTCCCAAAGTATACGATATGGCAAGACGCAAAAAAAAGATGACTACATTCAGCAAAATGCTAATTTTTCTACTAGTCGTATCCCCAATGCTATTCTTTGGAATATCGTATGCAACAGGAGTAGATGGCATAGGCAGTGTTAAATCCTTTTTAGGTATATCTAAAAAAACGCAGGAAAATAACAAAAGTTATACTCCTCCCCCCTCTATTACCCCTGAGGAAAGAGATGATATGTACAAACAAATCGAAGAAATGAAGCAACAACTCCGACAAAAGAATATGGAAATCAAAAAGCTTCAATCAGAACTGGATAGTGCAAAAGCGGGAAACAATCAGTAATTTTTGACACTAAACATTCAATTCCAGTGTTTAATAAGTCTTATGCCATTAACAACAATATTTAATGCCTAATCTATCTGTAGTCATAATTACCTTCAACGAGGAAAAGAATATTGCTAGGTGCATTGATTCGATACTCCCTATTGCAGATGATGTGGTTATTGTTGATTCCTTCTCAACAGATAAAACCAAGGAGATAGCCTTATCCAAAAACTGTCGATTCATCCAGCACGAATTCGAAGGATATATCGAACAGAAAAATTGGGCAATTACACAAGCTAAATTTCCACATATCTTATCTCTAGATGCCGATGAAGCATTGTCAAATGAATTACAAGTCGCTATTTCCAAGCTAAAAGACAATTGGGATGCCGATGGCTATTATTTCAACCGCCTTACAAATTATTGCGGCAAATGGATCAAGCACTGCGGCTGGTATCCAGATCAAAAACTGCGCCTTTGGGACAGTAGAAAGGGCAAATGGTCGGGCACCAATCCACATGATAAATATGAACTTCAATCCGGGAGTAGGCAGAAGCATCTCCCAGGAGATTTATTTCACTATTCTTTTTACAGCATTTCTCAGCATATCTTACAAATAGAAAAATTTTCTTCCATTGCTGCTCAAGAAGCCGTTACTAAAGGGAAACGCATTGGTATATTTAGCCTGCTTCTTAAGCCAATCTGGAAATTTTTCAGAAGCTACCTAATCAAATTAGGCTTTTTAGATGGATACTATGGCTTTGTTATTTGTACTCTCTCCGCTTTTTCTACCTTTCTTAGAGGACTCAAAATAGTAGAGCTCAACAAGCATCAAGATTCCCTAAAATAATTTACCTCTAATTTCTATAAGAAAAGCCTCTGTAGAATCGTTTTACGGACCAAGAAAGAAAACTATAACTTTTAATCTTGGGGAACTTCGCTCAGAACTAGTTACTTTTACTTTTTCACCTTAATTGTTAAATAAAATAATAAGCATAATGGCTAAAATACTCATTAATGATGGCATCCACCCAGATGGAAAGAAAATGATGGAAGACGCAGGTTTCACAGTCAATACAACCAAAATCCCTCAAGAAGAGCTAGCGCAAAAGCTTCCAGAATATGATGCAATTTGCGTACGAAGTGCTACAAAGGTGCGTCAAGAGCTTATTGATCAATGTCCAAATCTAAAAGTAATAGCTAGAGGAGGCGTGGGACTAGATAATATTGACGTGGATTATGCTAAGTCTAAGTCCATACAAGTGGTGAATACACCAGCTGCTTCTTCTGAGGCAGTGGCAGAATTGACATTTGCACATATATATACACTTTCAAGGTCTCTACACAAGGCTAACAGAGAAATGAATAATGGAGAATTCAAAAAGCTCAAAAAGTCTTACGCTAAAGGAGTTCAACTCAGAGGTAAAACAATAGGTATTATTGGCCTAGGTCGTATCGGACAAGAAACGGCTAGAATCGCTCTTTCCCTTGGGATGAATGTTCTTCCTGTGGATAAAATGCTAGACAAAGCGACCATAACGCTAAAGTTAGGCGGTGGCGCAGCTCCCGTTTCTGTAGAAGTAAAAACTACCGATATGGACACCATGCTATCTTCTAGTGATTATATTTCTGTCCATGTCCCATTCTCGGGTGGAAAAGCCATCATCGGCAAAGAAGAAATTCAAAAACTAAAGGATGGTGCAATATTAGTCAACACAGCCCGTGGAGGCACATATGACGAGAACGCTTTGTTAGAAGGATTGCAATCCGGAAAACTAGCAGGCGTAGGACTGGATGTTTTCGAAAATGAGCCGCAACCTCGTAAAGAATTGTTAAACCACCCTGGAATTTCAGTGTCACCCCACATAGGTGCTGCAACCACCGAAGCTCAGAGAAACATAGGTATTGAATTGGCTGAAAAGTTAATAAAACATCTAAACTGCTAAAAAATCATGTCACAATTTTAGCTTCACAAAAGTATATTCCTAGGTTTTGGTCTGCATATTGATGTTAACATAACAGCAATTTTAGATTAAACCCTAGGTACTATGCGAATTACGTTACTTTTCATTTTTTCAATTTTCGGTTACTTTGCGCAAGCACAGTATGCCCATCTTGACATGAGTGATCGAAAGACACCTACAGATGCGAGAGTTGAAACAATGGCTGTTCCTGACAACCTGATACGAAAGTATAAAAGAGATGCAGCTAGACTTGCACTTCGATTGGAGGCAGGACCAGAAGATTTGCGTTTCAGCAATATTGATATCCCCTATGAGAAGATCGAGTCAATCTTTGAACTTCTTAAAAACATTTATTTATCTGGAGAGATAGGAAAATCAATAGCTAGGTGTAATGTTCACACCTTTCCAAATCCTTCTATAGATCAAATCAAAATAATCTACAGTAAAGATGCCGATTGGGCAAACCTTCTAAATGAAGGCATTGCAGAAACAACATCAGAAGAATTCAATGACTTATTAGATCAGTATGATTTAGTCATCGAAAACCAAAAGCAGTGGACAGATGATGAGGACGTGATGGTCATTCGAGCAGCAGAACCAATCAACATGGCTGCTTTAGCCAATGAGTTTTACAATATTGAAGGTATCACTGAGATAGACTTAGGTATTCCTGAAGTCAAAGGAAATGATATAGAAATAGAAAAAACAACTAGTGGATGGGACGTAACGTACTACCTTACTATTGGAAGCTCGCTTTTAGATACCACAAGAAAGCAGCATGTCTGGAAATACGAAATCAGCGATGAAGGAAAAGTAACTTTCATTTCTGAAGATGGTGAACCTATTCCAGATTGGATGAAATGCGACAATACACCGGTAACTAACCTTTATGGTGGATAAAAAAATCATCATCGCCTAGAAAATCACATAAATACTAAAAAAAATAATTCCTTTCTGAAATAACTCAGAAAGGTTTTGTTTTTTTGGGCTAAGCAAATCACTTTTCTTATGCCACTAGATTATTCCTGTTATACATACGATGACCTATCTAAGGCTCAATTATATGACCTCATGCAGCTCCGGCAGGAGGTTTTTGTAGTAGAACAAAACTGCCCTTATCTAGACGCAGATGGAAAAGATCTTGAGGCACACCATTTACTAGGAGTAGACAGCAACAATAAAATCCAAGCTTATACACGCCTACTTCCAAAAGGCACTTCCTATGCAGAGTACTGTTCGATAGGAAGAGTCCTAACATCCAGCAGCATCAGAAGAACTGGAGAAGGAATTATCTTAATGAAAAATTCGATTCATTTTTGCCAGTTGCTTTTTCCAGGCCAAGCGCTTAAGATTTCTGCCCAATGCTACCTTGACTCATTCTATCAAAATTTAGGCTTCATTCCCATAGGTGAAAAATATCTAGAAGATGATATCCCGCATCAAGCAATGATTTATTCAGCTTGATATATTGATTTGTTTTTGGGCGTGCCCTATAAAGAGCCCTACCTCCATCCAGACGCACATAGGTCAGGTGTTCCATGGCCAGGTCCGAGGCTCTCCAGCCATGCTCGACTGGACTGACACAAGCCCTCCCCTCTTCTACTTTAGAGTTCATTCAGTGTACCCTAATCGACAATTACATGATAGATGAAAATTGGTAGAACGGCCGGCCGCTTTGTGTCACCATTCCACCCCTTCACGCGGCTCCCCACCTCGCCAGAATGAGACTTATACGCCATTTCAGTCTCCAAATGGTATAAAAAAAGTGGCTACCCTTCTCATGAAGAATAACCACTTTAAAAATTCTTATCTAAGTACTATGCTAGGCAGTTGCCTTTTGCAATAAAGTACCTTGTGCTGCATCCAATATACTGCGCACCTCCTTAGCATCTGGAGCTTGAGCATATACACGCAATACAGGTTCTGTACCTGATGGACGTATCATCAACCACTTATCTTCAGCTAACCAAAATTTATATCCATCTATATTTTCTGTCTTTCCTACTTCGTAAGATCCAAAAGCAGAATATACATCATTCTTACAGTTATCGATAATACTGTGCTTCAATTCATCTGTGATATGAAGATCGTCTCTACCCGTAGAGAAAGCGCCAACCATATCATATATATCATGCACCAATTGCTTGATAGTCTTACCTGTCTTTGCCATGAACTCCATAACTAAAAGACCCATCCAGATACCATCTCTTTCAGGAATATGACCTTTCACAGCCAATCCACCAGACTCTTCCCCACCTACGACAACATCTTCTTGCGTCATAATCTCAGCAATGTACTTAAATCCTATCTTTGTAACCTCTACATCTAGACCAAACTGCTTAGCCAGCTTTTCCATTTTGTCTGTAACAGAAAAAGTAATAATCACCTTACCCGTTTCATTCTTATACTTAACCATGTAATTCAAAAGAAGAAGTAACAAGTGGTGTGAATCCACAAAGTTTCCATCTTCATCATACATCCCTATTCTATCAGCATCTCCATCATTAGCAAGACCTACTGTGATAGAAGCGTCATTCTTGATAGTTTCAGAAAGCTTACCTAAGTTTTTATGAATAGGCTCAGGAGCTTGTCCTTTGAAAGAAGGATCATCATCGCAATGCAACAATACTGCACCTGGCAAAAGTTTACGCACTGCGTTTTGACCAGCACCATACATAGCATCATATGCTACTTTAAAGGGGGCGTTATTGATCAAGTCCAAATCAAAATTAGCCTTTACATGATCTAGATAGATAGTTTCTAAATCCACATATTCCAATAAGCCATTCTCTGTCATAGCATCCATCGACATAGGCTCCGCAGTGCACACATCTGGCAAGAGCGCTTCTACTGCTGCGATATCCGCAGGAATAGTAGGTCCCCCGAAGTTAGACTTCAGCTTAAAACCATTGTATGTAGGTGGATTGTGACTCGCTGTGATTACTACTCCTAAATCAGACTTAGTCTTCACTACACCCAATGAAACCATTGGAGTAGAAACAAAACCTTTAGCCAGTTTCACTTTGATGCCATGTGCACCAAATATCTTAGTTGCAGTTTCAGCAAATAGCTTTCCACCGAATCTACAATCGTGTCCGATCACTACGCTTGTGTAGTTCTTTTCTTTCATCCAGAGAGCTGTCCCCTCTGTTACTCTCATTACGTTGTCTACTGTATAGTCATCCGCAATTATGGCTCTCCAGCCATCAGTACCAAATTTTATCTTTGTTGCCATTTTAAATATATTCTTTTACACAAGATACGTAAAGAATAACACTCGAGTTTTGATTTTCCCCATAAAAAAACACTCTGATTATCATATACTTATCATCCAGTAGCATCCATTGTATAGCACATATTATTGTAATATGTTGATTATTTGTTATCTTTAAAGCCATACTCTAACAGGATAATTATACTACGTGAAAGATCTTTTTTGGCATAAAGGACTAAGAAAAAAGATGGTAACCACCGTCAAGTCAAAAGGAATTACGGACATGAACGTCCTTCATGCACTATACGCACTTCCAAGACACTACTTTGTAGAGAAAGCATTTGAGGAAAAAGCCTACGAGGATAAGGCCTTTCCTATAGAAAATGGTCAGACTATCTCTCAGCCATATACCGTTGCTTATCAAACTCAACTGCTAGATATCAAAAGAAGAGATAAAGTACTAGAAATTGGCACTGGTTCTGGATATCAAGCAGCCATACTAGGACTGCTTGGCGCTAGAGTGTACACCATAGAACGACATAAAGTATTGTATCTCAATGCAAAGCGCTTACTTCATGATATTGGATTAAAAGGAATTCGATTTTTTCACAAAGATGGATACAAAGGCTTACCAGAGTTTGCTCCCTTCGACAAAATAATAGTCACTGCCGCAGCAAAGGATATTCCACAAACTTTATTAGATCAGTTGGCTATTGGAGGTCAATTGGTGATTCCAGTGGGAGATAAAACGCAGACTATGTTGCGCATCACCAAAAAGACAGGAGGCGCCTTTCACAAAGAACAATTTGACAAGTTCAAATTTGTTCCTTTTCTAAGCGGGTTAGAAAATTAGGTCTCTATCATAGAGATGGGACTCATTCGCTATCTCAGTTACACTGGGATAGCGAATAATTGCCTCTTTATTAAGTCATTCTATAACTTTCTACCTTTTGCTACCCTAGAATTCACTTTTGTCTTTCTCAATTTTTTGAGATCTATCATCAGTGCAGAATAAGCACTCGAAGAATCTGTAAAGTATTGACGACCATCATACGTGATAGTCCCTCCCTTTTTTTTCCATTCTTTTGCTAACAGTACGTATTTGCCGTCAAATTTCGGATTCGGACCAAACATCAAAAATTTATCATCACTTCCCCCTTCAAAAGATACCGCAATTCTGTCACTTTTTGGATTAAGTACCATCACGCCAGGAGTCCCTTTTGAAATAATCACCTCCTCTACTTTACGACCATTGACTATTTTGACTTTTCCGTCTTCGATCTTAGATTCTCCAGATTTGAAATCTCTATACAGTACAATATCTCTAGAAACATAAAATTGAATTTTGCTCAATTCGCGTTCAGACCAGGAATTCTCCGCTTGTAAATCCTCAGTAAATGGGCTCAGTCTAGGACTGCAATTAAAAAGTGTGCCTACAAAGGCAAGAATGAAGAAAAATTGAATCGTTTTCATATCAATTAGGTTTTATAGTGAATACATTATTTCTATTAACAATATATACTCTTTAACGCTTTCAATCCACTGTTTTAATACTGTTTAACCGAGAGTTAACTCATTTTTAACGTCACAAAAACACTCTTTTTCCAAAAAACGATGGGTTTCCTTGTTGCATATTGTCAGTATTATATAACTATTTAAACCCGGAAGGAAATGATAGCAAAGCATCTAAAAATTAAATCCTTCCCCCGAATTCTATATTTGGGGCTTATGATTTGTGTGCCATTTATGTCGCACGCCAAAGTTCAGTATTTAGAGAACTTAACAGTAAACTCTGAAGAATTTGAGATTGGTAACTTTTTGTCTTGGACGACATCGTCAGAGATTAACAGTAAAGCCTTTTACGTAGAAAAGTCCACTAATGGTGTTGACTTCGAAAATCTAGCAGATATTGAAGCTGCAGGTTTTTCAAATGAAGAAGTAACTTATCGTTACATGGACATTCAAGTAACTGACAAGACTGTTTTTTACAGATTGCGTCAAGCAGACAATGATGGTACAGAAAGTATCACACAGCTCGTACGAGTAGAGAAGAAATTGACCAACAATTTCATGATTGCAGATTTCAGTGATATTGCTGTGAAAGAAAACTTTTACGTGAGTATCAATGCCATGGCGCCTGGCGAGATGGAATACACCTTAAAATCTTATAAGGGAGACCTCATCTTTAGCACTACCAGAAATCTAGAAGAAGGATTAAATGAATTCGAAATCAATCTAAGAGATGAAAAGACAGGAAAATATTCTGTTACTTTCAAGATGGGTGATGAAGAAGAGAAGCTCAACATATTTAGAGCGGAAGACGAATTCACTAGTAAGCCAAACGTAGCCAGTAAGAAAGGCTCAAATGGTGGATAATTAGGTACGTTACTCGAAGAGATGATATTAAACTATCTCTCTAGAGTCAACATATAATAAAAGTACATCATACTTTGAGAACTACTGAGTAGCTAGTGTAAAAACTAGCTGCTCTTTTTACGTTTGGATTGAAAGAAAGCCTGCAACAGTCTTCTAGACTCTTCCGCCATAGGTCCTTGTACGACCTTGGTTTTAGGGTGCAGCAAATCATCATATCTTGTATAGCCCTGTTTTTCATCACTGGCAGCATATACAAGCTTACCTAATTTTGACCAAAAAAGCGCTCCAGCGCACATCACGCACGGTTCCAGCGTAACATATAGAGTACAATTATTCAGATACTTATACCCCACATTTGATGTAGCAGTGGTGACTCCTATCATCTCGGCATGAGCCGTGACATCATCTAATAATTGGGTCTGATTATGCGCCCTAGCAATGATTTGTCCTTGACTGACTACCACAGCACCTACTGGCACTTCACCTTCATCAAATGCTTTCATCGCCTCTGCAAAGGCTTGCTTCATGAAATATTCGTCATCTTTTTGTGCTAACATTATATATGTATCTATATGTTTCCTTAAAGCTTAAGTCTAAATACCGTCAGAATTGAACCAATTCTACTTTCCTTCTTTCAAATAAAGATAAAAAGTTGTAATTTTACGCATGGAAAACGTAAATACTTTAAAAAACCTATCCACTAAGAATGATCTTACCTCTAAGATTATTCCTGAAGCCCTGACTTTTGACGATGTATTGTTGATCCCTGCGCACTCTGAGGTATTGCCTCGAGAAGTTGATATCTCTACTCAATTGACTACAGATATACGCATCAATGTACCAATCGTATCTGCTGCCATGGATACTGTTACAGAAAACAACCTAGCTATTGCCATCGCGCGACAGGGAGGTATTGGTATGATTCACAAGAATATGTCTATCGAAGCGCAAGCCGAAATGGTGCGTTCCGTGAAGCGCTCAGAAAGTGGAATGATTATCGACCCCGTTACCCTTCGTGTTGATGCTACCTTAAAGGATGCATTGGCCTTAATGACAAAACATAAGATTGGAGGAATACCTATTGTAGACAATCAGCAAAAGTTGATTGGGATTTTGACAAATAGAGATTTGCGCTTTGAGACCAATTTCAATCTACCGGTCTCAGAATTGATGACCAGTAGAAATCTTGTTACCGCACCTATGGGTACTACCCTAGAACAAGCTAAAGAAAGCCTGCAAAAAAATAAAATCGAAAAGTTACCCGTCATAGATGATGCTGGTAAACTAGTCGGATTGATCACCTTCAAGGATATCATGAAGGTGCAAAATTTCCCTAATTCATGCAAAGACAATTACGGTCGATTAGTGGTAGGGGCAGCCGTCGGAGTGACCAATGATATGCTCGACAGAGTAAGCGCCCTTACAGCTGTAGATGTAGATGTAATCACCATAGATACTGCGCATGGGCATTCTGCAGGAGTGCTCGAAAGCGTTAAAAAAGTAAGAACAAACTTTCCCAATCTACAAATCATAGCAGGCAACGTAGCTACCGGTGCAGGTGCATTAGCACTTGTCGAGGCTGGCGTCAACGCAGTCAAAGTGGGCGTTGGACCTGGTAGTATCTGTACAACTAGAGTTGTGGCAGGTGTGGGCGTACCCCAGCTATCTGCTATTATGTACGCAGCGCATGCCATCAAGCACACTGGAGTACCTATCATCGGAGATGGAGGTATTAGATACACAGGTGATATCTCCAAAGCCTTAGCCGCAGGAGCTAGTACTGTCATGGCAGGTTCATTATTTGCAGGAGTAGAAGAGGCACCTGGAGAAACAATCATTTACGAAGGAAGAAAATTCAAAACGTATAGAGGTATGGGATCTATCGGCGCTATGCAGATCGGATCTAAGGATAGATACTTTCAAGACGTAGAAGACGATATCAAAAAATTGGTACCAGAAGGTATAGAAGGTAGAGTTCCGTACAAAGGACATTTGTCTGAAATAATGGTACAGTATATAGGAGGACTGAGGGCGAGTATGGGATACGTAGGTGCAGCCAATATCAAGGCCATCCACAACGCTCAATTTGTCAAGATCACCGGAGCAGGGATCATAGAGAGTCATCCACATGATGTAGTCATTACCAAAGAATCGCCTAATTATAGTAGACGATAAATTAATCGTAGTATTTATTTGAGGCTGACCTAGACATCCACTGAAAAAGTGAATGTCTAGGTCGGGCTCTCCACTTGTATGCGCAAACCATTCAGTAGGTCTCATCCATCCACCTCATGCATCTTCTCTCGTACCTCGTTCAGCTACCTGCTGCGGGGATGCCCTTTACTGACTAGCTTGCTTATATCGTTTCTATCCCTCATCCAAAAAGAGTTGCTATTTATTATTCTAATTAAACTAAACATTTAAAGCGGTTTCTGTTTTATTGTTTAATAAAACTTAAACTCATCCAAGAGGGATAGTTATTGTAACAATACGGATGACAATCGCAAAACAGTTTGCTGCAAATAACGTATATAGATAAATCACAATATGGCCAATTGGCAAACTTTTGAAATGATTTACTCCTTGGTAAGGAGACAAGTATAGCAAAAAGGCTTGTTGCCTAATACGTAATAATACTGTACCTTTGCGCTCGATTTAGTAGAACTTATTTAAAAGTAATTAATAAAATAAAAATTCAATATGCCTGCAACTAAAGCACGTACTAAGACTAAGTACAAAGTAAAAGACATCAACCTTGCGGCTTGGGGACGTAAAGAAATCCAAATCGCTGAGCACGAGATGCCAGGTCTTATGTCATTAAGAAAAGAGTTTGGAAAGAAGAAACCATTAAAAGGAGCTAGAATCGCTGGTTGCCTTCACATGACTATCCAGACTGCTGTACTAATCGAAACTCTAATTGAGTTAGGTGCAGAGGTGACATGGTCTTCATGTAATATCTTCTCTACTCAGGACCACGCAGCAGCGGCTATTGCCAAAGCAGGTGTTCCAGTATATGCTTGGAAAGGTATGAACGAGGAAGAATTTAACTGGTGTATAGACCAGACACTTCGTGGATTCAAAGGAGGTAAGCCTCTAAATATGATTCTTGATGATGGTGGTGATTTGACCAATATGGTTTTGGATGAAAATCCAGAATTAGTAGCTGGTATCAGAGGATTGAGTGAAGAGACTACAACTGGAGTACATAGATTGTACGAAAGAATGAGAAACGGAACGCTTACCCTCCCTGCTATCAATATCAACGATTCAGTAACCAAGTCAAAGTTTGACAACAAGTACGGTTGTAAAGAATCTTGTGTAGATGCAATCAGAAGAGCAACAGATGTAATGATGGCTGGTAAGGTAGCTGTTGTAGCTGGATATGGTGATGTAGGAAAAGGTTCTGCCGCTTCATTGAGAGGTGCAGGATGTAGAGTAAT
>JALZVN010000371.1 GCA_023299965.1 Saprospiraceae bacterium
ACGCCTTCTACATCCTTGCCAAAGTAGGCACCTGGATAAGAAAAGTGAATTTTACCTTGGACAGAATCTTCTACTGGAGAGGTATATACTTCGCCAGATGGCATATTGGTTTGACCATCTGAATTGATCCACGTTCTTCCTTTGGTGCTGAACTTGATATCGATTCCATCCCCCTTGTACTGGACCGTTTCTTTTTTATTTAAGAAGTCTACTATAGTCTGTTGTTCCTTGCTTAGTTTTTTCCATTCCGCACGAGGATCATCTGCATATAGATTGCAGGCATTAAACACAAATTCAGTGTATTCGTCCAAAGACATTCCTGCAGCTTGCGCAGACGCTTCGGTAGGATATTGGCAGAGACTTCGCTTTAGATCTCGAGTAGCTGTTCTTTTAAAATAGGTATCATTTATTCCTTTTAAAGCTGCTTGATTTATTTTTACTTTTTCTGGATCGTTGTTTTGATCTTCCTTTAGATTATGTGGTGCTCTTATATATAAGTAAGCATCGAATGTATCCATGGCGTGCTTGCGAAGAAAAGGCTCTTGCTTGAGTTGGTTTTCATTGGCATGGTCAAAAAACAATTTTCCTCTGCCGCTGAAGCCCATATCTACTTCAAATTGATAGGCACCTGCCTTAAGCGCCTCTGCATACAACGCCTTAACCAATGGCTCTGCAAGCGTAGAAGTTCTTATAAAGAATTTATCTCCCTCTTTTATCTCAAGACAATAGTTAACTAATAAGTGAGCATACTTTTGAAGTAAATCCATAGTTGTTTTTTGTTAAGCTGTTTATTTGTTTAATCGTGTATTTGGTAAGGGGGAAATATTCGGAAGAAGAGCATTTATAATTTTCAAAGAAACTTACTTCTTTCGCTCCGTTACAAATTTGACCAACTCCTCTAAAGAGGTCTTCGATGGACTATCTGGAAACGTATGTAGGATCTCGAAAGCTCTGTCTCTATAATCATACATAGCTTTTTTGGCATATTCTATTCCTCCACTTTTCAATACAAACTCAATCACCTCATCAACCTTTTTCTTATTGGTGTTGTGGTTTTTGATGATATTGATAATACGCCTTTTTTGGGTCCAGCTGGTATGCTCTAGCGCATAGATTAAAGGCAAGGTCATTTTCTTTTCTTTGATATCTATACCTAGTGGCTTCCCTATATCGTCTTCTCCAAAGTCAAAAAGATCATCTTTGATTTGAAAGGAAATTCCGATGTATTCACCGAAGGTTCTTATTTTTTCAACTATAGCCTCATCCTTCGTCGTAGAGGCGGCACCTGCTGCACACGCAGCAGAGATCAATGAAGCGGTTTTCCCTTTGATGATATCGTAGTATACATCTTCTTTTATGTCTAGTCGTCTCGCTTTCTCTATCTGTAGAAGTTCGCCTTCACTCATTGCCTTTACAGCAGTAGACACGATCTTTAGCAATTGGAATTCTTCGTTGTCTATGGCTAGCAATAAGCCCTTCGACAATAGGTAGTCCCCACATAGTACAGCGATCTTGTTTTTCCATAGTGCATTGATAGAGAAAAATCCTCTTCGCTTGTTGGCATCATCGACAACATCATCATGAACAAGAGTGGCGGTATGTAGTATTTCTACTAAAGATGCGGCATGATAGGTGGATTTTCCAACCTCACCACACAGTTTAGCACAAAGAAAGACAAACATGGGACGAACCTGCTTACCTTTGCGTTTTACGATATAATAGGTGATTTTATCTAGCAAAGGAACAGGAGAACTCATCGCTTGCTTGAATTTTCCCTGAAAAGCATTCAGTTCTTCAACTATTGGTATTTTAATATTGTCCAAGGTTTGAACCATAATAAGTACTTTTACTGTCTAAGACTGCCTATTTTTGTTGAAGCCGCAAGATAGCTAGAAATAAAAAGAATATACTACTTAATGAACACCAAGAAGAATCATATTGTTGAGCCATCCCATGGGAAGCCACTATTAATGGACTTCAGGCTCACTGTAGGGCAAAAAGACCTCCCTTTGGTCATATTTATCCATGGTATTAAGGGGTTTAAGGGCTGGGGGATCTGGGATTTGCTAGGAGAACGCATAGCAGATGCGGGTCATATATTCGCAAAGTTTAATTTCTCTCACAATGGGACTACATTGGAGCATCCTTCGGAATTTCGGGATCTAGAGTCTTTTGGGAGAAATAACTATATGCTGGAGCTAGAAGATCTAGAGGCTGTGATCTCGCATTGTACGAGTCATGCAGATATAGCACCCGCTTGGGATGGTCGGCGCATAACATTGATTGGTCATAGTAGAGGTGGACCTATTTGTCTTGTAAAGGCGGCCCATAACCCAAAGATTACCAAGTTGGTAACATGGGCTTCGGTAGCTACTTTCGATTATGCTTGGCAGGAGACGAAGGTACTTGCAGATTGGAAAGAGAATGGAGTGATGTATAGAGTCAACTCAAGAACAAAATTGGCTATGCCTCTTTATTACCAATTGTATAATAACTATTTCCAAAATAAGGAGTACTTGAATACGGAGTCTGCAGCCAAGGATCTTTCAATACCTTGGCTTATCCTGCACGGTACGGACGATAAAGCAGTGCCTGATACGGCAGCTAAACAATTGCTAGCGTGGCAGCCATCTGCATCTATGGAGTTGATAGATGGAGGGGGGCATACCTTCGGAGGGACACACCCTTATGATAAGGACACCTTACCTGCGCACGCTGAATTATTAATTGAGAAAACAATTTCATTTTTGAATCGATAAAGGCTACATCTTAGGATGTATGGACTAAAATATAATTATGGGTAACGAGTGGACATTAGGAGAGAAGAAAAATAGTCTCAAAAAGGAGAAAGAATTTGCAGTCATTGTAGGTCTTATTACACCTGGCACAACTGTGGAGCAAAACTCGGAGTATTTAGATGAGTTAGAGTTCTTAGCTTTGACAGCAGGTGCAGTAACTAAGAAAAGATTCGTGCAAAAACTGTCGCACCCAGATAAGAGATATTTTGTTGGGAAAGGAAAGATGGAAGAGATTAGAGAGTATGTGGAGATGAACGAGGATATCAATATGGTTATTTTTGATGATGACTTAAATGGTAAGCAGGTTAGTATCCTAGAGGAAGAAATGAAAGTGAAAATTATTGATCGCTCTTCTTTAATCTTAGACATATTTGCAAATCGAGCGCAGACAGCTCAAGCTAAAACACAGGTTGAGTTAGCGCAAATGCAATATATGCTACCAAGATTGAGGGGGTTGTGGACTCACCTCGAGCGACAAAAAGGGGGAATAGGTATGCGTGGTCCGGGAGAAAAAGAAATAGAAACGGATAGACGTATAGTGAACGATAAAATTACTTTGTTGAAGGCAAAGCTGAATAAAATAGATGTGCAAAATTCGACGAGACGCAAAAATAGAGGCTCGGTGATTAGAGTGGCTTTAGTAGGGTATACCAATGTAGGTAAGTCTACCTTGATGAATATATTGAGTAAGTCTGAAGTATTTGCAGAGAATAAATTATTCGCCACTTTGGATACGACGGTTCGAAAAGTTGTCTTAGGCACTATGCCTTTCTTGCTTTCAGACACAGTTGGGTTTATTCGTAAGCTTCCGCATCACTTGATAGAAAGTTTTAAGTCAACCCTAGATGAGGTAAGAGAAGCAGATGTAATCTTGCATGTGGTGGATATAGCCCACCCGCAGTACGAGGATCATATTGCTTCGGTAACGCGTACGCTTAAAGATCTAGATGCACTGACTAAACCTACTTTGATGGTCTATAACAAGATAGATTTATATAGAGAAAAGTATTTTGACGCTTACTTAGAAGAACAAACTAAAGAGGAGATTCTCGGAGAGCTCAAAGAGAACTTGGTAAATAACTACGACCACGAAGCCATTTTTGTATCCGCTATAAAGAAGGAGAATATTAGTGAGCTTCGAGGATTAATCAAAATTAAGGTCGAAGAGCAATACGCAGTGCGATATCCTTATCAAACTAAAACATGGTAGATGAAAAAAAGAGCTGGTCAATATTTGACCAGCTCTTTTTTTTATTCCTGAATGTCTAAAATTTGTTATGGTAATAAAACGGCATCAACAGCATGGACTACACCATTCCATCCTTGCACATCTGTCAAGATGATATTTACATTCTGACCGCTCGTAGTATTTATAGCTGGTCCATTAGAAAGATCAATATCAAAAGTACCTTCATTAAAAGCAGTTACAGTCTGACCATCTGATAACATATCAGACTGTACATTAGCTCCTGCTATCACGTGGTAAGATAAAACAGCTTGCAATACATCAACTGGGATATCAGCTAAAGTGCTCCAGGCGTCGTTTGAATCTAATAAAGCTTGGAATGCTGCATCTGTAGGAGCAAATACTGTGAAAGGACCTGCTTCTGAAAGCGTTGCTACGAAATCTACTGTTAAGTCAGCTCTAGTTAATGCTGCTACCAAAGAAGAAAATCCTGCATTATTCAATGCAATATCTACTACGGATGGTGGTAACATAACCTCATCGATAATGTGTACAATGCCATTTGTTGCTTCTACATCTGTAGTTATAGGGTTAGCAGATCCGTTAAATCTAACGCCACCTGTAACATCAATTTGTAAAGATATTTGCTCATCATTAGGACCAGCTGCAGCTGTAGTAGCATACGAATCAGTCAAATCTGTGGACGCTACTTCTGCCCCTAAAACGTGAAATAATAATACATTAGTCAATGTAGCATTGTCAATATCACTTAATGAATTCCATGCTGGATTAGAGTCTAAAAGGTTTTGAAACGCTTCATTGGTTGGAGCTAAAACAGTGAAAGGTCCATTCAAAGCAAGTGTTGCATCAAGACCTGTCATCGTTAGTGCATCAACAAGAGTACTTAAGTTATCTGTTGCTATTGCTGTCTCTACAATAGAAAGTGCAGCTGGCTCATCATCAGTATCATCATCTCCACAAGAGACGAAAGTCATACCGGTACTAAGCAATAAAAAGAAAAATAGAAGGTTAAGATTTTTCATAAATAATTCAATGTTTGATAATATGTTAAATATTCTGACATCTAACATGAACTTGTTTCATAATGTTTATGAATAGTCAAATTTTAATTTTTGAAAAAGCAGACTTTTGTAAAATTAGAATTGTTCATCACTTTCTTAGATGTGCCTTGCTTTCAGAAATTCCGACTTGAGGTGTACCTGAAGTGCTCCTTGTTTTTATGCTAGTTCTTAAAAAATGACTTTCGTCGATTATTTCTTGCCGTTAATAGAATTACTGTTCATAAGAAGGTACTATGTATTGCATAATACCTCTATGTAGCTTATATTTGAAATATGAATATGAAAACAAAAAAGAATCCGATGGTATCTGTAAAGGCACAAATGCGAAAGGGTATTCTGGAAATGTGTATACTTTCTATCATTGAGCGAGGCGAGATATATACCTCTGATATTTTGATTAAGCTAAAAGCGGCAGAGCTGATCGTGGTGGAAGGAACGCTTTATCCACTATTGACTAGGCTCAAAAATGGAGGTATGCTTGACTATACCTGGAAAGAGTCCACCAGTGGACCACCTAGGAAATACTTTATCATTACTGAAGAAGGCTCCGCATTTCTTAAAGAATTGAAAACATCTTGGAAACAGTTAAATAAATCTGTGAACAAGTCGATGAAATAGGTCCAACACCTTATAAAGCCATTTTAAACTACACATCAAAAAATCTAAAAATGAACGATATAAAAAATATTAACCTAGGAGGTCATCCATTTGCAATCGATATGAATGCTTATTTTGCACTTGAAGATTATCTGATCGCGATAGAGAAGCACTTTGCTCACTCAAGCGGAAATAAAGAAATCGTTGAAGATATAGAATCTAGAATTGCAGAAATTTTTCGAGAGCGCCAAAAGCCTTTAGAAGTTGTAGTGCTCACCGATGTGCAAGAAGCCATTGCAGTGATGGGGACACCAGAAGAATTTGGTGGAGAAACAGAGCATGACGAATTCTATGATGACATTCCGAAAACAGAATGGGTATTTGGTAAGAAGATGATGCGTGACGAGGAAGATTCCATTATAGGAGGAGTATGCTCAGGGCTTTCGGCTTACCTGGGTGTTGAAGATCCAATTTGGGTACGACTAGGAATGGCCTTTTTGATTTTAGGAATGGGAGTTGGTTTCGGTTTGTATATTATCTTGTGGATAGTAATGCCAGCTGCAGAATCGCCTTCAGATAGATTAGCCATGCGTGGCGATGAAATCAATGTAGAAAATATATCCAAAGAGATGGAGCGCGGAATGGAAACATTCACGGATTCGATGAATAAGTTTGGTGAGAAGGTTACTGAGTTTGGAGAGAAGTTCTCTAAGAAAGGGTAATTCTTAAGATCCATTAAACATAATTAGTTTTTGATTGGTTGCATCAAATGCTTTGCTAGATATAACTGGCAAAGCATTTTTTATTAGCTCATAAGAGAGAGGAGAATGAAAGTACAGTGTAGCGTTTCTCATTAAGCCTCTGCGTTAGCACAAAAAAAAATAGACAATGAATGCAGTTAATAGAGGTCTCCTATATTAGAATTCTTAACTTTGGATTTTAAAATGGGATAGATGAATAAAATATTTTTGGCAATAAGTGTCGTATTTTTAATAGGCTCATTTGTTTTGAATAGCCAATTGAGTAAAGCTGGGCATAGAGTCAAGATACAGAAAGAAAAGTATTCTGATGTGTTAAACTTTAAAGCTAGATTTTTAGATCCAGGAGAATGGACAGGAGATAAAGCGGAGCGAGCCAAATTGGCAAAAGCAGACGAATACGCTCAAAAGGCAATCGTCTACCAAGGTCAGAGCGAGCTATATATGTGGATAGTCTTAGCAAGCTATGTTGTATTTCTTTTACTTACTTTCTTTTTTGCAAGATCAAACACTGAGGTGGGTGTATTGCCTTTTGGTTTGACGGTGATAGCCTTGGCTTGTTTACATGTAGGATTGACTTATCCCATGCTTGAGATTACTGCCTTAGAGCGGAATTTAGATATCGGCGCCTTACCGATCAAAACCTCCGTTATGGGCTTCAGCGTGGACTTGAATATAGAACAAGTATTCGAGGGAGATATGATCTTTTACTATCAAAGTAAATCTGTTCTAGAGCTGGTTTCCACTTTATTCGAACAGCGGAACTGGATAGTAGCTATTTCGATTTTGAGCTTTAGTATCTTGTTTCCTGTTCTGAAGCTACTCTTTACATGTTTGATGTTGTTTGGAGGGAAATTATCGAATAATACAATTTCTCGATTCTTTGTGCAGTATGCTGGGAAGTGGTCGATGGCGGATGTATTTGTGGTTTCGGTATTTCTAGCATACCTAGCATTTAGTAATATGCAGGTAGGGATTACAACAGAGAGCAATGTCTTGGCAGGTCTGTATTTTTTTATGGGATATTGTCTGCTGTCCATTTTTAGTAGCCATTTGATTTTAAAGAAGGAGAAAAATGCTTAATTTTATCAGGTAGTAGAGAAATTTACTTCTCATTGATGAAATGGGGTTTGTTTATACATTTAGTTGATTACACTTTTTCAAGTTTGCAGATATCGAATTATTTATTCATTCTTAGCTTTACGCTGACTCTAGTCTCTTGTACCCTTTTACAAAAAAAGGATACCAGCATCTCCGACTGCAAAAAAGACTCCATCAAGAAATTAAAAAGAATAAAAAAGACATTCACCCCGGCTGCAGACGGAGTGTATACATATTTAAACGATGAGGTTGAGGTACCAGATGGCTTTGAGACCATTTATTGGGAAAGAAAGATTGGGCGAGACTACGCCGTTTCGATTCGACTATCAGATACTTTATCGATGCAATATCTTTTGCTGCCCATTTCACTACAAAGCATTATATATGGAGAGTGCGATGATCCCTTGAGCAGTGAAGAGTTGATTGCTAGCTTTGGCCCTCCCACCTATATAGATAAATCACTACTTCCCAATGCAAAAGAGACTTATGTATATAGTTTCAATAAACCCGATCAAGAGAAATGTTTTCATGGAGAATTTATGGGTAACGTAGCTTACCAAGACTGCCTTTCCATTAGATTAGATATTAACAACAAAGGTCAGGTAGTAGAGCTCAATACCAGCTTATTTGAAATACAACCGTGATTGTCATCACGATATATGATAGGTCTTTTTAGTTTGCTTATTAGGGCGAGCCCTGAAAAGGGCCGGGCTATTCGTGACTTCGCCTGCGGCTACGGTCAGGAAAAACTGACAACCAGCAAGGGCTGGTTTCACTACTATCCCTCTCGCATTTTGATATGCTTTTGATTACGGTCAATGATATAAAAATGCTAAGATTCTACTCCAAAGCTATTCAATTCTTTAGCGAAGGAGATTATATTTTCTCCTCGATACATTAATTTATATCTTCGGTCTATGAAAATACATTTTATCGCAATTGGCGGAAGCATAATGCATCAATTGGCTCTACAGTTGTTAGCTCAAGGGCATGAAATTACGGGCTCAGACGACACTATTTTTGATCCAGCATTATCCAATTTGAAGGCAAAAGGCATATGTCCAGAAGAGTACGGTTGGTTTCCAAATAAAGTCACGCAAGATGTTGACATGGTTGTACTTGGCAAACATGCACATGCTGACAATATAGAATTAGAAAAGGCTAGATCTCTTGATCTAAAAGTGGTCACCTTTCCAGAACTTATTTATACCTATAGCCAAGATAAGACTAGGATCGTGGTAGGAGGTTCGCATGGCAAGACGACAACCACGTCGATCATAGTGCATACTTTATTGAAAAATGATTTGCAAACAGATTTCATGGTAGGGGCGAAAATAGAAGGAGTAGATGGCGCTGTGCGTCTTACAGAATCTGCGCCTTACATGGTGATTGAAGGAGACGAGTATCCTACTTCAGCAGAAGACCCTAGACCAAAGCTAGTACACTATCATCCAAATATTGCGATACTCACTGGAGTAGCCTGGGATCATATGAATGTATTTCCAACTTATGAAATCTATAGAAATGTTTTTGTAGACTACATCCGTTCTTTATCTGAAGATACGCACTTGGTGTACTACGCTGGAGATAAAGAACTACCTTCCTTAGTCAAAGAGTACGCAAAATGTAAGTTGTATCCATATCAAGCCATCAAGGCAGAAAGCGAAGGGGAAAACTGGTTTTTGATTGACAAAGTAGGGGAGCGTTATCCATGTAAAATGTTTGGAGACCATAATTTTCAGAATCTAGCTGCAGCTCAAAAAGTCTGGGAGATTCTAGGCAAAGATCCAATTGATTTTTACAAGACCGCTTCTCAGTTCGGGGGAGCTGCAAAACGATTAGAATACTTAGCTGATTCGGATGGATATACCGTTATAAAGGATTATGCACATTCCCCCTCAAAGGTACAAGCGGCAGTTTCCGCTGTTCGTAAAAAATATAGCGATAGAAAATTAGTCGTCGTTTGTGAGCTGCATACTTATAGTAGTTTGAACAAAGACTTTATACCCCAATATAAAGATAGCCTGAAGCCGGCAGATACAGCTATAGTGCATTATGACCCACATGCGATGCAAATAAAGCGCATGCCGGATTTGTCAGCAGCGGAAGTTCGCAAAGCATTTAATGAACCAGATTTACTTATCACCAATGATTCAGAAAGTTTGCAAAACATTTTAGCTCTTGTAACCAAGGAGAATATAGTCATATTGATGATGTCTTCTGGTAACTATGGAGGTATAGATCTAGAACAGTTTAGTACACACAGTAAATCTGCGTAAATGATAGAGATAAAGAAATCTTTGAAGGGCGAGAAACGCTATGATTTTTTAAGAAAGGAATATCCTCTTTTTGTGTATCAAGATTTTGACTGGACCATTAAAGGACAGCAAATTCATTTGCAGTTTCATTACGTTTGTGGAGATGTTCGGTTTGCACCAAAATCTAGCATAAAATTCCCCAAAGCCATAGACGTGGCGAAGTTATCCAAATCAAGAAAGAAGCTTATTGATAATCTTGTTTTTAATATTGGGATGATCGAAATGGTGTCTTATTGGAAAGCAACGTGCAGCCCTTTTATCCAAGTTGATTGTGGCACCCTATCTAAGCCTCAAATAAAATGGTGGAAGAAATTATACTATCACGGTTTAGGAGAATTTTTCTATTTGAATGGTCTAGATGTGGACATAGAATCTATGGTAGATATAGTTTGTGCAAAAGGGCTAAAGTACGAACGCAACGATAGATTTAAACCAAAAGAGAATAGACTTTTAGTGCCTATCGGAGGCGGGAAGGACTCTCTTGCAAGTGTTAGTTTATTGTCTCCAACCAAAGATGATAAATTTTACCTATTGATGAATCCTACTCAGGCGGCTAAAGATTCAGCGAAGTCTGCATCAGGTAGTTCCGCGCAATCTATTGTTTTGATAAAGAGAGTTATCGATAAGAATTTACTCGTGCTCAACGCAAAGGGATATCTCAACGGACATACCCCTTTTTCAGCCATGCTTGCTTTTTATTCTACTTTGGTGTCAGTATACTTAAACACCAAGTATGCCTGCTTGTCTAATGAAGCATCTGCAAATGAACCCACCATAATAGGAACAGATATCAATCATCAATACTCTAAAACGGTTGAATTTGAACAGAATTACAATTCTTATTTAAAAAAATACATAAGCCCAAATTATACTTATATGAGTTTGTTGAGACCACTCAATGAATTTCAAATAGTCAAGATATTTAGTCAGCGAAAAAATAACTTGAAAATATTTAAAAGTTGCAATGTAGGAAGCAAGAAGGATATTTGGTGCTGTGATTGCAGTAAGTGTTTATTTGTCTACATTTTGCTGAGTGCCCATATCGGATTGAAAGCAACAAAAGAGGTGTTTGGTGATACACTTTTGAATAAGAAAGCACTCAAAAAAGAATTCTTAGAATTGATCGGTCACGCAGATACCAAGCCATTTGAATGCATAGGGACTATAGACGAGATTCGCGTAGCCATTACATTGATAAAGGAGCAGGAGCCTAGTTTATTTGCGAAGCAATCTTTATTGAAACTATTTGAGAAAAAATACTCCAATTCCTTCGCAAGCAAAAAAGAAATAACAACAATCCAAGACACCTTTTTCAAAGGACATAAATTAAATAAAAGGTTTAAAAAACTAGTATATGAGGGCTATAGAGCGACCAGTAGCTAAGTTTTTTGAGGGCAAAAAAATAGCCTTACTAGGATTTGGTAGAGAAAGCAAATCTAGTTTAGCTTTGATTAGATCCTACTTCCCTAAGCAGAAGGTTGATGTATGGGATGAAGGAACACCGGATACAAAGGAGAAAGACCGATATCTTACGATTCATTCCAAAGTGAAATTCAAAAAAGTTGATTTCACCCCTTATGATATAGTATTGAGTTCCCCAGGGATTCCTCCATTTAAATTACCTGCTAGTTTAGTGAAAAGTGATGCACTTTTTGGACAGTCTGAATTGTTTTTGTCTTGGTTCAGAAGTCAGACAATAGGCATTACAGGGACCAAAGGGAAGAGTACCACTACAAGTTTGATTTTTCATCTATTAAAATTTGCAAAAAGAAAAGTCTTGCTTGGAGGGAATATTGGCGTTCCCTTATTTGATCTCATTCCGAAAATAACACAAAAGACTTATGTCGTTGCGGAGCTTTCTTGTCATCAACTCAATGGGATAGCAACTGCTCCACATATCTCCATATTGCTAAATCTATACGAAGAACACTTAGACTATTACAAAACTCCAGAAAAATACTTCGCGTCCAAAATATCTATTTTTGAAAATCAAAAGAAAGGAGATGTTTTGATTTACAATTACGATGATACACGAATCAAGGCTTACTTGAAAAAATCGGATAGTCGACAAGTGAGGATATCTTACAGTCTAAAAAGCAAAAAATCAGATTATAGAATACAAGAAAAACAGGTGACGACCTCCCTCATTAGAGGGAATTATTTTGCTGTCGCATCTAGGCTTTTAGGTCGATTCAATCTCTACAATATTTTACCAGCTATAGCGGTAGCGGCTAGATTGAAAATTAAAAAGCAAATAATCATTGATGGAATCAAAGGCTACGAACCATTACCGCATAGATTGCAATATCTAGGAAAAATCCAAGGAGTCAAATTTGTAAATGATTCTATATCTACCATACCTCAAGCGAGTATAGCCGCAGTTACTGCATTGAAGAAAGTGGGTACCCTTATTCTAGGAGGCTATGATCGCAAGATTGACTATGATAGTCTAATAACTTTTCTACCAAAACAGAAAGTAAAAAATATCGTCTTTTTTGATAAAGCAGGTAAGCGAATATACAATCAACTAAAGAAAACAAATCCAAAATATCTTTCCCAATTAAATCTAATTGTGACGAATAACTTTACAGAAGCTATTCAATTTTGCTTAAAACATACGCCGCAAGGCACCTACTGCGTTTTGTCTCCTGCGGCCTCTAGCTACGGTATTTTTAAGAACTTTGAAGAACGAGGACATATTTTCGAGCAGCAAGTTTTAAAATTAAGTGGACAAAAGAAATATACATTTTGATAGCAGAAAACGTTTTACAGCATTCTACACGCGGTATGGATATTTTGTATCGACATTTACCAAAAGATATATTTGAGAAGGCTGCTGAAGACTTGCTCTCCAACGAGATAGACAGAAATATATTATTATTTACAGGATTCGCTTCTGAAGGTAAGCAAGAAACAGATGGCCCAGTCGGAACCTACTTTTTAGCCAAAGCGCTTTACAGACTAGGGTACTATCCAGTTATTATCAGCGACTTTCATTGCAAGGGATATTTTGATCAAGCGGAACAAAACTTTGAGACTTTGATCGTGCCTATGAAAGGTTTTGGACAAGCATTCATGTATTCAAAAATTATAGAGACATACAACCCAGTAGCATTAGTTTCAGTAGAACGACCTGGGCGAAGTGACGATGGAGATTATCGGAATTGGAAAGGAGATATTATAAATGGAGAAAATGCACCCTTAGATATGTTCTTTGAGCAAGAGATAGATATTTTGACGATTGGTATTGGAGATGGCGGCAACGAAATCGGAATGGGCAAATATAAATCCCTACTGAAAGAACATCTACATTATGATGCGCCATGTGATGTGGCTACAGATCACTGCCTTATCGGTACAACTTCCAATTGGGCTTCTTATGGATTCATCGCTGCTTTAGATAAGAACTATTTGCCCAAGGATAATGAAATCGTGGACTACTATGATTTCATTACAGGTAAAGGAGCCGTAGATGGTATCACAGGGCTTAAGGGGAGAACACATGATGGTTTTGCATTGCAAAAGAGTTTTGAATTACTGCAAAAACTGCGTTCAAAATATTAACACTATTTTAGTGTAGAAATGTGCGCGCTTTAACATGACTATTGTAATGGAGTGCATATATTTAAGCTATTAACGAAAAAGAGTCCAAAAATCAAACATGAAAAGAATCTTATTAATTTTTATAGCCTTCTCATCTTTTATTGTTTCGAACTACGCTGTCAATAATCAAAATTGGAAAATAGAATTGCAGTCGGAGATAGAAGGGATTACTCCAGAAATGACCAAAGGCATTGATTTAAATAAGTTTCTTGATCTTACTCCTGCCAAATACAAGGAAATGACAGGCAAAAAATTAGGTTTCCTGAAAACATTTCAACTCAAGCAAGCACAAAAGTTCTTAAAAAAGAGAATGAACTCTAATGAAGATGGGAGCACTAAGGTTCCAGAAGGCTTGTATATAATTGGATCCGTTTTAGCCTTCGGCTGGTTACTAATGGGTTTAATGGATGATTTTCAAGGAAGCAATTGGTGGGTAAGCCTCATTTTGTACTTACTATGCATCTTGCCAGGAATTATCCATGCATTTGTAAAAAAGAATGAATACTATTAGAAATTGCCGAAATTGTAAAGCGCACTAGAGAAAAAGTAAATCGTAAATGAAGAATTGACTATCCGCATATTGTATACCAAGCTAGAATATTAATAAGATCAATCATTAGTGCTGAAAAGCCTGGCGTAACAAAGCAATGGGTGAAACCCATTGTAATCGTGTACTTTCAGCACTTGCTGCTCACCGTTTTGTTTTTTTTTATGAATACTTAATGCATTTTGCAAAAACAAATTCCTTTCCTATGAAAATGACCTAGTAAAGTATTACGATTTTTTTGATGTAAAAAGAGCGGTAAGTCGCCTCCCTAAAAGTATTGAAAAAAACACGTTGGTTTCAAATGGAAAATGTGCTATAAGATGTAATATAGTGCTGTATATTGTGTTGACAGTGAGGAAGTAATGATTGAATTTTGACGAAAAAAATATAAACTTTCAAGCATTTAATTAAATGAGTTCATATATTGAGCTCTTTATTCTAACAAACACCTACTAGGGTGTCAAATACTACAAACATATGAAGAAAATATTACTCACACTATTAGCCTTTTCATGTTTTATTGCTGCTAACTATGCGGTAAATAAACAAAACTGGAAAATGAAACTCCAGACAGAAGTGGAAGGCATTACTCCTGATATGACAATGGGAGCTGGCTTAGATGACTTCCTAGCACTTACGCCTGCTAAGTACAAAGAAATGACAGGAAAGAAATTGGGTTTAGTAAAAACCTTACAACTGAAACGTGCTCAAAAATTCTTAAAAAAGAACCTAGCTGGAAACGAGGACGGTAGTGGTGGAGATGTGCCAGAATGGTTATATATCGTCGGTGCAATCCTAGGATTTGCTTGGCTACTCATAGGTATCATGGATGGTTGGGAAGGAAAAAATTGGTGGGTAAATTTAATACTTACGATTCTTTGCTGCTTACCTGGACTAATCCATGCACTTGTGAAAAAAAATGAATACTATTAACAATGATTCAGTGCTATAGATGCTCTATGGACTAAATCATAGACGACCAGCTTGATTCAAAAAATGGAAGACGCCTTAGGGATTCATTAGATATCAAGCACAGTAATTAAATAGATTTAGCATTATGCGATAATTACGGTACAGGGTAAGAATGAATATGTAAAATACAATTTTTAAAAATTTTGAAACGGTAGGTAGCTTTGCTTCTTACCGTTTTGTTATATTAGCATAAATATGGAAGGAACACAAAAATATCTTCAAGTACTGTGGCTTTTACTTTTACTATCTGTGCCTATAGTGTTGTGGATTATGCCTTCTACTTTTTTTGATAACACGGGGGTAGAGGTCTGTCCCTCCAAGATTATATTTGGTGTAGAATGTCTTGGTTGTGGTATGACAAGAGCAGTCATGCATCTTCATCATTTTGAATTTGCGGAAGCATTTTATTACAATATCTTGAGTTTTGGTTTTTATCCATTTCTTATCTGTTTGTGGTCGATGTGGGTAGTACGTGCTATGATCCGCTTAGACTATGTCAATCTTTCCAATTCAAAAGTTAATTTTTTTAGACGCATTCATGAAAAAGCAAAATCCGGATACGGATTGCCACTAAACTAATAGTATGAAATACTTCTTTCTTCCAATTTTACTTTTACTAAGTTTTGGTCTGATCGGTCAATCCTCAGATGCAGATCGTCTAAGAGCAGCCCTTTTAGAGGACACTCCCATTGAAAATGATTTACAACAACTCTGCGATGAGATTGGCGGTCGAGTGACGGGAGCAAACTCCAACACCGCGGCGGTAGAGTGGGGGCTTCAAAAATTTCAAGATGCTGGCGTTTCAGTTAAGAAGGATCCCTTTCAAATGCCTTCTTTATGGTTACCAAAGTCTACGGAGATGCGTTTTACCAATATGGCTGACTTTGTACCACAAGTAGTAGCAAAGTATCATAGTCCTCCTGGTATTTATCAAGGAAATTTAGTGTCCGTCGGAATGGGAACTCCAGAGGAAATCGAAGCCTTAGGATCCCAATTGTATGGAAAGTTTATTCTTGTTGAAATGGATCTTTGTCTCGACATTGGAGGCTTATTCGCAGAGTATGCTGCAGCGACTACGGTAGAGAATGCCGCACGGGCTGCAGGCGTGAAAGGAATAATTTTTATGTCCTCCAGACCTAAGAAACTGCTCTACAGATTTATTACTTCTCAGGCAACTGACGAAGACCTGCCACAGTTCGTAATGGCTAGAGAAGATGCCAAGCGTTGTCAAAGATTATTGGAAAGTGGAAAAGAGATTCGAGTCGCTGCAAGTATTCAGGCAGAAACGGGAGGAGCATTTGAGTCTCATAACGTGATCGCTGAGATCAAGGGCAGCCAATATCCTGATGAAGTAGTCATCATAGGCGCGCATATAGATTCTTGGGCATTAGGGACAGGTGCTAATGATAATGGATGCAACGTCAGCATGATGATTGATATCGCTCGCCAGATGAAAGTATTAAACATTCAACCCAAAAGGACAATCAGATTTGCCTTATGGAATGGGGAAGAACAGGGGTATTTCGGTTCTTGGGATTATACCAAAGATCATGCAAACGAAATGGAAAAACACATCATGGCGATGTCTGTGGATATTGGGAGTGGAGCCATCACCGGCTTTTTTACCAATGGTCGCGAGGAGATGGTCAATGCTACTGATAAGATATTAGCGAACTATCCAGACACTTCTGCTACATTTACTTCTATCAATGTGCCGATAGTAGGTACCGACAACTTCGATTTTATGCTCCAAGGGGTTGGAAATCTAGTAGCCAATCATCTATCGGCTACTTATGGGCTCAATTACCATGCAGCTTCAGATACCTATGATAAAGTGGATATTCCTCAACTAAAGAAAAATGCAGCCATTGTAGGGACTGTAGCTTTAGGCTATGCGAACATGAGTAAAGAAGAAGTAAATTGGAAACAACAATCAAGAGAAGAAGTGCAAGCTTTGTTTGACGAGCACAAACTGGAGTTCACCATGCGCATGTTTAACGTATGGGATCCATGGGTAAGTGGTGCGAGAGGAGTCAAATAATCGGATTTCTAGCTAAACAAAAATTGGACAGATTGAAATAAACTATTTCAAGTTGAAGGTCGATTTGATATCGCCCCAAAATTGCTTTCCAAAAAATAAGCACAATACTGATAATATGGATAAAATGATCATTGTGTAATTGATATTTAGTTTATGGGTTTTGTGTTCGTTTAGATTTCTATTACATTATACCAGAGATAAGGCAAAAGTGGTTCTGTTTGTTGTGCTTAACACGCTGTTTTCCATATTATTTTTCGTTGTGTGTCTATTTTAGTCCTTAGGTAGAATATTAACAAGGTGTACACAACAAATTTCTTTTTCATCCCTTGTGGCAGGGGCAAAAAAAAACCTAGCCAACAATGTATTGACTAGGTTTTGTATAAATTTCTGATCAGAATTCGATTACGCCGTAAGCGCCTCGTATCTTCTCTCTACTTCATTCCAGTTAAGCGCCTTCATGAAAGCACCCACATAGTCAGGTCTTCTGTTTTGATAGTTTAAGTAGTATGCATGCTCCCATACATCAAGCCCCATGATTGGAGTACCTCCACAACCTACACCAGGCATCAAAGGATTATCTTGATTAGGCGTAGAGCAAACTTCCAGCTTACCGCCTTCGTGTACACATAGCCAAGCCCAACCAGAACCAAATCTAGTACCAGCCGCCTTAGAGAACTGCTCTTCAAATGCTTCTCTAGATCCAAAGTCTCTGTCGATAGCATCCTTCAATGCACCACTTAGACGACCCTTGTCATTCGGATTTAGCATCGTCCAAAACAAGTTGTGATTAAAGTATCCACCCCCGTTATTTCTAACAGCTGTGTTGTTCATGTCCAAGTTCGTCAATATATCTTCGATAGACTTACCCGCCAAATCAGTGCCCTCGATAGCAGCATTCAATTTGTTAGTATATCCATTGTGGTGTTTTGAGTGGTGAATTTCCATTGTGCGTGCATCCACGTGCGGCTCCACAGCATCGTACGCATAACCCAATTCAGGCAAAGTAAAAGCCATAATTTTTCAGTTTTATTTTGTGAAATAATATTGTCTTGTTATCTAATAATTATAAAGGTAAAAAGTTTTAATGAATCGATTAAATGAGTGAGAGTATTTACGGTTGATTTTTTGGGCACTTCCACCCCGATGAAAAAAATCGGGGCGGTCAGGCTGTCCAGTAGTCCGCGTTCGCTTCCGTCCCGCCTTGTCCTGCCCCCCAAGCTAACACCGCCAATCTTGCGCTGGTCAGGACAAGGCGGGACCGACTCCTATCGTCGTCGTACTTACCATCCTTAGTGCGGGTTTGTAGCTATGAGGTATATCTTGCCTATAGTATATCAGTTCGGGTATAATTTAGCGTTTGTAGTTTATCAATATACCCGAAAAGGTATAATATTGGCAATATTGAAACTTCTTATACCCGTTCGGGGTTAATAAGTGAAAAGTACAGTATTTTTATACCCTAACGGGTATCTTTTAATAGAATAAGATTATGGTATTAGGCAAGTATGTTAAAACGAAAAGGAAAGCTTTATCTCTAACTCAAAAAGAAATGGCACTCAAAGCAGGGGTAGGTCTTCGTTTTGTGCGAGATATGGAGCAAGGTAAAAAGAGCCTAAGAATGGATAAAGTAAATCAAGTACTTCATTTATTTGGAGATCAATTAGGACCAACAAAAATAGAAATAGATGAAGCGAGCTAGAGTATATATGCACGAAAATTTTGCAGGTATCCTTACAGAAGATAGTGAAGGTTTTCATTTTCAATATAAGGATGAATATTTGAATTCGGATTTAGCAGAAGCTATAAGCTTGACGCTACCTCTTTCTGGCACAAAATATTCGAGTAATATATTATTTCCTTTTTTTGATGGCATTATCCCAGAAGGATGGTTACTAGACATCGCGACAAAGAATTGGAAGATAGATGACAGAGATAGGATGAGCGTTCTTCTAGCTACTTGTTATGATTGCATAGGAGCTGTATCGATTAGAGAATTTAAAGAAGCGTAAGATGACTAAATGTTTGTATTGCGCTAAAGAAATTTTAGCAGATGACTACAGAGGGCATGAATATCATGAAAGATGTAGTAGGCTGTTTTTTGGGTCAAAAAATCCACCGCTGCTTGAATATACACAAGATGATATGCGTGTTTTGGCACAAAAGATATTAAATAGCCGCCGAGTAGTGACGGGTGTACAGCCAAAGTTGTCGCTGAAGAAAGAAAGGAATCCTGAAAATAAGTCTGAATACAGATTAACTACAGTAGGCTTGTGGGGCGACTTCATTTTGAAGCCTCAAACAGAAATGTATCAAGAACTTCCTGAACTTGAAAATGTCACAATGCACCTCGCACGAGTTGGAAAAATTAGAGTCGTACCCCATAGTTTGATTAGGCTTAAGTCTGGTGAGCTTGCATATATTACGAAGAGAGTAGATAGATTAAAAGACGGAAAGCTTCATATGGAAGACATGTGTCAGTTGACAGAAAGGCAAACAGAGCATAAATATAAAGGCTCCCACGAGCAGATAGGAAAGGCTATAAAAATTTTTAGTTCAAACCCAGGATTTGATATGGTTAACTATTATGAACTGGTCTTATTTTGTTATTTGATTGGAAATAGTGATATGCATTTGAAGAACTTCTCATTACTAAAAAATATAAAAAAGGAGTACAACTTATGCCCAGCCTATGATTTGTTAGCTTCAACTTTAGTGGTCAAAGAAGATGATGAAGAATTAGCTTTAAATCTAAATGGTAAAAAGAAAAAACTAAAAAAGAAAGACTTTGAAACGGCAATGAGTACAAACGGAATAAATGAAAAAGCTATAGAAAATATTTTTGCTAAATTTGAAAACATTGGAAGTACTTGGATGAAGTTAATCAAATTAAGTTTCCTCTCTGAAGAAATGAAAACAAATTACATTGAATTGATTAATGTTAGAGTCAAGAAAATTTACAGTAGGCACATTCAGAAGTAAGACATAATAAAATTTAGCTCTTAAGGAATGTTTTATGTTTTTATACTATTGTAAGTTCTTTTTTATTTTGAGTGCTGAAGAGCCTGTCCCGACTTCACGTCGGGGCACGGAAACACAACAGCGATGAGTGAAGCCGGTGAAGCCCATCGAAAAGAAATGGCAAGATCTAAATTGACGCGATTTTCTTTTA
>JALZVN010000372.1 GCA_023299965.1 Saprospiraceae bacterium
TCAAAAGTGATTGTTTCACCTGGATATACTCTTGCATCTTCGCCAGCAGCTAAAGTCTTAACTAAAGCAAGGTCAAAGATTTCAAGGGTTACATCTTCTGGATCTGAATCATCTTCGTCACCACCTTCATTATTGATCGTATCATCAGTAGGACCATTTACTTCACCACCTGCATCATTACCTGCATCATTATCAGGTGTAGAATCTAAGTCAGTTGGTTGATCACCAAATTCATCTTCCGCAGAAGTGATTTCAGCAACGTTAATAAGTTGTCCTCCTGTAGTAGCAGGATCTGCAGTAAACTCAATAGTTAATACTGTAGAAGCTCCTGGCGCTAAAGGTCCGGCAATATTTAAAATAGTTGCACCTGTAGCAGTAAGTCCTGCTGGAGCAAAATCTTCAATTACAATATTTGAAGCAGAAACTGTTCCTTGGTTGAATATTTCAATATCAAACGAAACTGTTTCACCTGGATAGATTCTATCATCGCTTCCAGCACTCAAAGTCTTTCTAAGTGCAAGATCAAATACTTCAACAGTAATATCTTCTGGATCAGAATCATCTTCATCACCATTTTCATTATTTACTGTATCATCAGTTGGACCATTCACTTCTCCACCAGCATCATTATTATCGTCAGCATCTGGAGTAGAATCAACATCTTCAGGATTGTTACCGTTTTCATCTTCAGCAGAAGTGATTTCAGCAACATTTACTAAATCACCTGCATCAGTAGTAGTAACTGTAAATGTAATTGTAACAACTTGACTAGAACCAGCAGCAATAGGACCAGCAATAGTCGTAGTTGCATTACCAGCAGACAATGACCAATTAGAATCATTCAAAGTCAAACCAGCAGGTACAAAGTCAGTAACCAACACATTGAATGCATCTACATTACCTTGGTTGAATATTTCAATATCAAAAGTAATATCTTCACCTGGGTAAACTCTTTGATCTTCAGCTCCATTTAATGTCTTAGCTAAAGCTAAATCAAATCTATTGAAACCAAAATCAAGTGTCATGTTACCATTGTTATCATCCGCAGAATCTTGATTTCCCCCTGAACCAGCTTCACCAGTTGGTTCATCGTTTATAGAAAGCGTAATAACATTAGACCATACTCCAGCTCCAGAACCACCTGTTTGAAGACCATTATCGTCTCCATCAGTATCGTTATTAGGATTTTCAGAAGATCCAATATTTGTACTACTTGTTGGGTTATCAGAATCAAGGTTATCAATTCTTACATAGTAGTCACCTTCAAGAAGACCGTCTACGAAGTAATCACCGTTTGCATCTGTAACATCAGAACCTACTAACTCATCATCAGCATTTTCCGCGATACCATCAGCACCAGTGTTATAAACATCAACAGTAACACCTTCGATTCCTTCTTCATCTGCATCTCTAACACCGTTGTTGTTAATATCAGCGAATACGTTAGAACCTATGCTCAATTCTGGTCTAAAACCAAAATCAACAGTCATATTTCCATTATTATCATCACCAGCATCTTGGTTTCCACCAGAACCAGCTTCACCCGTAGGCTCATCATTAATAGACAATGTAATAACGTTAGACCAAACACCTGTCCCAGCACCTCCAGACTGAAGACCATTATCGTCTCCATCAGTATCATTGTTTGGGTTTGCAGTTGAAGCAACATCTCCACTTGAAAGTGGGAAGTCTTCATCTACAGTAGGAATACTTACGTAGAAATCGCCTTCAAGAAGACCATCTACAAAGTAATCACCATTTGCGTCAGTTACATCAGATCCTACTAATTCGTCATCGCCATTTTCAGCGATGCCATCAGCACCTGTATTATAAACTTCTACAGTAACACCTTCGATTCCTTCTTCACCTGCATCTCTCATACCGTTATCATTTGCATCATAAAATACATTTGATCCGATACTTAACTGCGGAGCAAATCCAAAATCAAGTGTCATGTTACCATTGTTATCATCAAGATCATCTTGATCTCCACCAGAACCAGCTTCATTTGTTGGCTCATCATTTACAGAAAGTGTAATAACGTTAGACCAAACTCCTGTACCAGGACCATCAGCCTGAAGACCGTTATCATCTCCATCTGTATCATTATTTGGATTTTCTGAAGTAGTAGCATTTGTACTTGACTTAGGATAGTCATCAGAAACATTTGCAATAACTGCATAAAAATCTCCTTCCAAAAGACCGTCTACGAAGTAATCACCGTTTGCATCTGTAACATCAGATCCAACCAATTCATCATCTCCGTTCTCAGCGATGCCATCAGCACCTGTATTGAAAATCTCAACAAGGACACCTTCTAAACCGTCTTCTCCAGCATCTCTAACACCGTTGTCATTTGCATCAACAAAAACATTAGAACCAATACTTAGCTCAGGTCTAAAACCAAAGTCTAAAGTCATGTTTCCATTATCGTCGTCTTCTGCAACATCTTGATCCCCACCAGAACCAGGCTCGTTAGTTGGTTCATCATCAGCAGAAAGAGTAATAACGTTAGACCAAACACCAGCACCTCTACCGCCTGCTTGAAGACCATTATCGTCTCCATCAGTATCATTATTAGGATTAGCTGTTGAAGCTACATCATCACTAGATGTTGGGTAATCATCAGATACGTCATCAATCTTACCATAGTAATCACCAGGTCTCAACCAACCAACGAAGTAGTCTCCATTGGCATCAGTTACGTCAGAACCTACTAACACATCATCGCCATTTTCAGCGATTCCATCAGGACCAACACTAAAGATTTCAACAAGGATACCTTCAATACCTTCTTCACCAGCATCTCTAGAACCATTGTTATTGGCATCAACGAAAACATTAGATCCAATACTGAATTCTGGAATAAATCCAAAATCAATTGTCATGTCACCATTGTCATCATTTCCATTGTCTTGGTTACCACCCTGACCAGACTCATTAGTTGCTTCACTATTTGGAGCAAGTGTAATCACTGGAGACTGAACATCTGTTCCATCACCACCAGCCTGAATACCATTGTCATCACCATCTTGTCCGTTATCAGCTGAATCTGTAGGATCAGAAGAAGCATGGAATCTTTCCAATACATCACCATCCCCAAAGTTATCATCAGCTAAGATTTCAACTATGTAATCACCAGGAGCTAAATTATCAAAAAGATAATTTCCGTTAGCATCTGTAGTAGTTGTAGCTACTAATGCACCATCTCTCCACAACTCAAGAGTAACGCCAGCAATACCAGTATCGCCATCGTTTGAATCTTGAACACCATTGTTATTATTATCAACAAAAACTGTTGATCCTATGCTCATTGTATTTACTGTAACATCTTCTGGATCTGCATCATCTTCATCTCCCCCCTCATTATCAACAGAATCATCAGTATTCGTATTCACATCTCCACCTGCATCATTCCCTGCATTACTATCAGCAGTAGAATCTTCATCAACAGGTACATATGGAGCTGGCGCATCTGAAGATGAGATCTCAGCTCTATTAACAATCTGCTGATCATTTGACAACTGAGTCTCAGCAGTAAATGTGATATCAACAGAAAAAGATGCGCCCGGAGCAAGAGAACCAGGAACATTGAAAGTAGCGTTATCTCCAGCAGGAGTCCAATCCGAATCGTTTAAAGTAAAACCAGAAGGAATGTAATCTGTAATAACGATATTATTCGCTTCAATAGTACCTTGATTCAACACTGTAATTGTAAACGTTACATCTTCTTCAGGGAAAATGATTTC
>JALZVN010000373.1 GCA_023299965.1 Saprospiraceae bacterium
T
This sequence comes from Saprospiraceae bacterium, assembly GCA_023299965.1. Lineage (GTDB taxonomy): Bacteria > Bacteroidota > Bacteroidia > Chitinophagales > Saprospiraceae > JALZVN01. The sequence goes on from JALZVN010000373.1 coordinate 2, forward strand.
AGATATAAGTCAGATTTGTTGACCAATCAAAGCCTCTTAAAAATGGAGCCATGGTTTCTAATTTTTTACGAAATTCTAGTTCAACACCTACCAATCTAGCTTGGTCAACATTTCTGTATGTCAATTCTGTATTCTGCGCCTCTGGGTTAAAAGTACGTTCTATTGGATTTGTAAAGTTTTTAGCAAATGCTCCTGCAGAAAGACTTTCTCCTGAATTTGGATATAGCTCCCAACGCAAGTCTAAATTGTCAATATTTGTTCGCTTCAAGTCTGGATTCCCAACAAATACAAAACCTCCATCTAAAGCAAAAGATGCAAAAGGTGCAAGCTCCCTAAACGTTGGTCTAGCCACCGTACGAGAATAAGACAACCTTATTTTTTGATTTTCGCTCAGAGTGTAATTGAAAGTTGCTGAAGGTAGGAAATCCGTATTGTCCAACAAATTTTGAGCGCCGTCTAAGTCTGGAAAATTGTCCAATGTAGCGCCCGTATCAAAAGTTTCTAAACCCACAAAAGTCCGCTCTACTCGTAGCCCAACGATAGCTTTTAGTTTGTCTGTAAGGGCTAAATTTGTTTTTGCGAAGGCAGCTGTCGTAGTTGCACTTGCATTATAATTATTTCTTGCATCAAAATTGTCTGTTACGTAAACACCACTGCCGTTATTGTTGTATCCATTTGAACCTGCAGACACAAGATTGTTTTTAGCAAAATAAAAACTCAAATCCAAAAGACTTTGCTCGAGGATGTCTTCTGGGTTTGGGACACTAATAGAAGAAGAGTTGTTATTGAAGTTATATCTGTCTTCCGTAAAAGTTCGGTCTTTGTAATTGAATGCTCCACCAAATTGCACCGTTCCATCAAAGCCGTTCCATTGCTTGAAAGGTATTTCGAGTGACACCCTTGTGTCTGAATTGTTTTGGACCATATTTCTATAAAAACGGGTAGGGACATTATCACTTGAAGGCTTTAAAAAAGCATTATTAGTGATGGTATTAATTCTATTGGTAAAGAACCTCAAGTCTGGATCATCCTGCCTAGAGCTTGAGTAAGAGCTGATCCAAGTCAATTTTATTCTATTATCTTTTCCAAGATTATGAGTTCCTTTTGTTTGCAGAGTGCTCAGACTTCGTTCGAGATATCTCCATGACCTAGTTTGAAAAATATCGTCTGGGTCATCTGCATTCTTTGTACCAAATGCATATTTTGCAGTGCTAGTACCTGATTGATTGTGCATACCCGTGAAGCTGACGGTGTTATGCTCATCTATTTGTAGAGAAGCGCCTAACAATGCACCCCAAGTAGTCTCTTCATTTCCTTCGCTGTCCGTTAGTAAAATCTGTGGATTTAAGAGGTTAGTAGTGGCAAAATCTCCACTCAATTGGTAGATACCAACTTGTCCATTTTGGTATCCAGAATAATTGCGCGCATAAGTAGCTGAAGCACTAATGCCCAATGATTTACCTTTAATGTCATAAAGATTTCCAATACTGAAGGAGGCGCCAAAGTCAAGTGGTCTTGCAGCTTGCTCCATGGACCAGTTATGGCTAAAAGCATTTGTATTGTTAGCTACTTCTGTAGCTGCGGCACTGTTGTTAAGTCCCTCAGCATAGTCAGTAAGCACTCCAGTTTGGTTTTCGATGCTACTAGGTATCTCTCTAGTCCCGTCGTCAAAGCCTAAGGCATCCGTACTGCCTCCTTCGTAACTTAGAAAGTTGTTATTGAGATTACTGGTGGCATTATATCCAGTAGATATAGAAGCAGATACGGTATAGCTTTCTGGGTAGTCTTTGGTATTAATATCTACAAGTCCTCCCGTCCAGTCCCCTGGAAGTTCAGGAGAGAATGTTTTGTATACTACGATATTGTCTACTAGAGAAGTAGGGAACAGGTCGACTTGGACTGTATTTCTATTAGGATCTAGACCAGGTATTTCAGCCCCGTTCAATGTCGTTTTGCTGTACCTATCTCCCAAGCCACGTATGTAAACATATTTGCCGCCTTCCAATGTGACACCTGTTACTCTTTTGACAGCTTGTGCCACATCGCTGTCTCCTGATTTTTTGAATTGTGCGGAGGATATTCCATCCAGCAAAATCGTAGATGATTTTCGTAACGCGAGTACAGAAGCTTCTGTATTTCTATATGCCTTTGCTGTGACAACTACACTTTCTAATTCTACGGATTCCTCTTCTAGAGTCACATTAAGAGTGGTGGTTTCTCCAGACTTAATCATTACATTTTGAGCAATAAAATTTTGAAAACCAATGTATGAGTATTCAATATTGTAAGTGCCAGGATCTAACTCTAAAACATATGTGCCATCATATTCGGTGATGGTTCCTGTTGCAGTACCTTCGATAATGACGTTACCGCCTATGACTTCTAAAGTTGAGCCTTGTTCTGTAACTATGCCACTAAGTGTTCCAGTTTGTGCAAAAGATGATGCGCTAACAAGGAAGAAGACAAATATTGATATTAAGTATTTATGAATCATTTTATGTATTGATAAGTTTTAAAAGTTTACTAAACTCACTACTTATGTGTAGCGAGTCTAGTATGTGCATTTTTTTCGCTTAGTTGGTTATAGTAAATAATTCTGCGCCTGTATCACCAGCACCAATCGTCCAGAATACATTGCATCCCAATTGTAGATTCCCATCTTGAAATTGACGGTATGAATCTTGTTCTTGACCTGCTAAATCTTCGATATCTACTCCACGACCGTAATTGAAAAAGATAGAATTGTAGTATTCGCCACCTGCGTTGTCTCTAAATGTCAAGGCTCTACTGCCCGGATTTCCGATAGAGGTCACGTTGGTGAATATAGGAGTTGCAAATGGAGTTGCCTCTTCAGGATTAGTCCCTCCATCATGCTCACCACCACGGTCTGCTTCACCAGCAGTATCATCTTGGTGTACGATGATATATTGATTCACGCCTCTATATCCTTCATCATAATCTAAACCATCGTCTCCGCAGAATACCGAAAGTAAGTGACTTGTATTTACGGTGCCACCAAACCATTCGATACCATCATCACGGTTACCGATTACTTCAACAAAGTCGATAGTTGTACCACTACCTACACCACCAAGTGTCAATCCGTTTATTTCATTATCCGCTCCGATATTTGTCCCTCCATGTCTGATAGACACATATCTAATGATGCCTGAGTTGTCAGTATCATCGCTACCGCCATACAGTCCTCTAGCCTCGTTGGTGTCAATTCCCTCGATAGCTGATTCTCCTGGGTTGCTATTTAGACTTGCACTACCTAGCACTATTAGACCACCCCATCTTCCTCGCTCGTTTGCTGGAGTCAATCCTGTATCTCCCTCAAAAGTGAAGATGATAGGCTGATTTGCTGTGCCATCTGCTATGATTGTCGCTCCTCTCGCTATAATTAGCGCAGATGCATTTGCTCCTTCACCAGGCATTCCCTGTATTACAGTTCCTGGCTCTATCTCTAAAGTCTGTCCCTCGCTGATGAATACCAATCCCTCTAGAATATAAGTGTTTTCATTTGTCCAATTGATTGTGTTTCCTGCATCACTCATGAGTTCATCATTTATGACAATTCTATTTCCGATAGTTAAACTACTGGTGCCCCCTCCAGCAAGGATGTTTTCATAAGATGACCACTCAGCATACCAAGGTGTGCCATTTGGCTCGATAGCTCCTTTGTATTCAGTAGTCTCTGTACCTGCCTCTGTATCACACACAGATCCCAAATCATTCATTGGCATAAATGAAGATGTAAAACCTGGATCTGCATACGTATTCTGTGCATCGTCAAAGTAGTTTGCAAAAATCACAGCTGCATCTTCTGTAGTAGGAGGGGTTGGGATTGCATCATCTTCACTGCATGAAGTCATAAGGCTGAAGGCGCAAACAGTAAAAAGTGATAAAAGGAGTACGTTTAGTTTTTTCATTTAAATAGGTTTTTTTATTAAGAAATATTCTCGGTGCAAAGATGCGATACATGTCTTATCTACAGATTAAGTCAATATTAAGAATTCATTAACTGTCAGGTTTTTATATTAAACCTATGTTAACTGGATTTGATATTTATGACGCTATCAGCACTTTACGTTTGATAAGACTGTTCTTTAAGCATATTTTATAGTAATTTTGGGTTTGCAAGATTGAGTCCACTCCGAAAACTAATTTTCGCAGTGGACTCAAGATTACATGAGCGTTCTCTGTTGTACATAGAGCGCTGTTTATCAAGTAAATAAAATGTTTTAAGCATGAGTAAGATGGGTAGGGTATTGGTCGCTATGAGTGGAGGTATAGACAGTACAGTCACTGCTATGATGCTACATGAGCAGGGCTACGAAGTGGTGGGTATCACCATGAAAACCTGGGATTATGCGAGTAGTGGAGGTTCTTCCAAGGAAACAGGGTGCTGTAGCTTGGACTCTATCAATGACGCACGTCAGGTAGCTGTAGATATGGACTTTCACCATTTTATAGTGGACATTAGAGAAGATTTTGGCGATTATGTGATCGATAATTTTGTGGATGAATACATTGCCGGACGAACCCCTAATCCATGCGTGCTCTGCAATACCCATATCAAGTGGTCCTCACTGCTCAAGCGAGCAGACATGTTAGACTGCGAGTTCATTGCCACGGGTCATTATGCTAAGATCAAGGAGCATGACAATCGTTTATTTGTTTCCAAAGCTGCGGACTTACACAAAGATCAGTCCTACGTTTTATGGGGCTTGAACCAACATTGTCTCGGTCGGTCAAAATTTCCTTTAGGCACCTATCAAAAATCAGAAGTACGTCAAATGGCTGCAGATTGGGGCTATACGGATTTGAGTAAAAAAGCAGAAAGCTACGAGATATGCTTCGTTCCAGATAACGATTATAGAGGTTTCCTTAAGCGCAGAGTAGAGGGCTTAGAGGAGCGTGTAGCAGGTGGTCAATTCCTAAACACCAAGGGAGAACAGATTGGCACACATGAAGGCTATCCATTTTATACTATTGGTCAGCGAAAGGGGCTAGGTATGGCATTTGGTGAGCCGATGTATGTTACTGAAATTCGTCCTACAACCAATGAGGTCGTATTAGGTAGAGTGGAGGACCTCATCCGCAACGGTATGAAAGTCAACCAAATCAATGCTATGAAGTTCGCTACCGTTCCAGAAGGAGAGTGGGTGACACAGATTAGGTACAATAGTCCTGGTAGCTTAGCCAAGGTGATGACTGCTGCAGAAGGTAAGATAGACGTAGAGTTCATGTCCAATGTCACAGGAGTAGCCCCTGGTCAGTCAGCTGTATTCTATGATGGAGACGATGTAGTGGGAGGCGGTATCATTTGGGGAAGTCACTAGTCAAATTTTCAAGTTAACTTTTTGGGATCATCCCGAAGTGAATTCGGGACCGCGCTTTCCGTTTTACTACGCTGGCTGCATGGATATTCTGCCATCCCGCTATGCAGTCTCTCCTCGTACCTCGTCGAGCCAGCATAGCCTGGGCATCATTATCCATTCAGCCACCTTCGTGCTCACTACTATCGCTTGCTCAGAGTTCATTCTGATAATTTTGATTTTCTACTTTCTTATTCCTATTTTTCGTCGTGGAATATTTTTATACCATCAAGCATGACTTTCAAGCCTTTTCATTTGAGCACATAGCAGTGTTGATTGGGTATGTTGCCATCTCCGCCTTGCTGTTTTATTGGGCAACACATTATTTGTCTAAAAGAGCACAAGATATGCTAGGGATGATTCTCGCATTGATACCCTTGATAGGAGTGCTGCTTAGGATGTTTGTCCAGCACCAAATGGGAGAATTTACCTACCTAGAAGACTTGCCATTGTTTATCTGTCGCTTAGTAAGTTTTATTTTGCCCATACTTTTTTTGACCAAAAACAAAGGTCTTTTTGGCGTCTTGTACTTTTGGATTATTGCGGGAACTACCAATGCACTGATTACACCTGATATTATTTACGCATTGCCTCACATGGAATCCATTTTCTACTGGGTGATACATGCTGGATTGGTTGTGGGCATATTGTATTGCGTCTTTGTCTATGGCTGGAAGCCAAAACGACGGGATATCTGGCGTGCCTTTATGTGGGCAAATCTGTACTTAGTTTCCATCCATGTTTTGAATCTAGCGCTAGGGTCTAATTATTCATATACGATGCATAAACCTATCAAAGGCAGTATCCTCGACTTTTTCGGTCCATGGCCCTTGTATTTGCTTACCGGTCAATTGCTTGCTTTAGCCTTATTCTTGTTGTTTTATCTCCCTTTTTATTTTCGAGAAAAACCGTCGAAATAAGTAAATAAAGTGTCGTATTACATTTTTTCGTAATGGGTATTATGCACTTAGTCTGATGTCTACGTAGAAATTAAAATTGTACTTTCAATAGATTTTAGATTTATGTATCTTAGACTTCTAAAGTGATTATAATGAATAAAAAAGAGATGGAAAAGCGCGTTATGAAGTATATGGCTAGCTGGAATAGTAATGATCCAGCACAGGTACTTAAATTTTTCGCAGCGAAGTCAAATTTCGTCGATCCTGCTAATCCAAAGGGTATTTCTAGCAAGAAAGAATTAGAAAAGTACATAGTGCCTTTGATGAAAAAAAATTCTGAGTGGAATTGGGAAATTCAGGAATTAATTCCAAATAAAAATGGTTGTATAGTCAAATCTAAAGCCGTGATCCCCTGCGGTAAGAAAAAAGC
>JALZVN010000374.1 GCA_023299965.1 Saprospiraceae bacterium
ATGATTGTCTTTTTTCCAAAATTGAAATTTCGTATTTGCGCTTTCATACTTTGCATGATACTTCATTAGCTTAGTTAGCCATGCCTGACGACATTCTTTTGGATTTTGTGTAATCTCTTTGATAATGGATGTAGCTGTATAACTCTTAAAATCACGAATTATATTTGAAAGTTTGAATCCTTCTTTTGCTGAGATTAATAAATGCAAATGATTGCTCATAATGACATATGCATGTACTGATAAGCCTTTGTTTTTTGAACAAAAATTTAGACTTCCTACTACTATATCCTTATAGGTCTTTCGCGTAAAAACATCTATTCATCCGACTACTGTTGGTGTAATAAAGTGAAGATTATTTTGGTTGGTGATCTTATATCCATTCATGATCTCTAAATTTTTGTTTTCTAAAGATACCGAATTATTCTTTACACTTAAAAAGGCTAAACACTTGCATAGGATCCATGGCTTTATCCATGGATCAACGGGGAAAAACTTCAGCCAAAATATGTTGATATTGTTCACTATACCTAAGAATCTTATATATTCCACACCATTTACTTGCCTTACCTAATATTCTTATGTATATTTAAGCTATGAATTCAAAATTGCTTAGAGGTAGTCTCGAAACTATAGTTATTAAATTGCTCAGCGATAATGCTGAGATGTATGGCTATGAAATCACACAAAAGGTGAAAGAGATAACAAGTGGGGAACTCAAATTAACTGAAGGCGCTCTATACCCTACCCTACACAAGCTAGAGGGTAAAGGTATTTTGAGTGTAGAAACAAAGAGCATCGGTAATCGAAATCGAAAATATTATTCCCTAACCAAATCTGGAAAGAAAGAACTCAAGCAACAGATGAGTGATATGGAATCTTATATCGCTAATATGATATTATTGTTAAACCCAAAACTAGACTAATCCATGTCCATCGAATTGTCAAACCAACAAATAGAAAACCTTTTTGCTTTTGTAAAAGAAAAGTATGTACGATATATTGATGTCCAATATGAATTGGTTGACCATCTAGCCACTGCCATCGAAGAGGAAATGAACCAAGATGATCAGTTGAGCTTTGAGGCTGCACTAAAAGAAGTATACGCTAGATTTCCTATTACTGGTTTTGACAAATTCCTTAGAGAAAAAGAGAAGGCTATGATAAGTTATTGGAGACGAAAAATAGGAAGTATCATCATGCAATATTTAAGTCTACCAAAACTAGTGATGACTATGATGCTACTTGTACTTTACGGAACTCTTACCAGTATTCATAGTAAATGGAGTCTTGGACTCTGTTTCACGCTTTGTATTGCAGCACTTATTTACTCCCTCTTTTTTATAAATAATGGGTCAAACAATTCCACTAGTAACTATCTAGTACTTCAAAAATTTAATCAGATTAGCGGCGGAGGAACTCTTGCCTTATTACCTCTTTGTTTTGCGAATGTACTGCCTAGTTTCAATTCTCTTTCGCCTTTAATGTTCACGAGTTGGCAATTCTATCTTGTTACATTGTTTTGCACTATTTCAACTGTGTTGGTACATGCAAGTATCTTTGAATTTCCCAAAATTATTAAACAGGAGATTGATAATAAATACGCTCATTTGAATATTAAGCTAGCATAAAAAAATCGGGTTCATCGACAGTTGAAGCCCTTGCGTTAGGACACAAATCTTATAGACTTAGACCCCGTTCGTCGAGGGCTGAAGTCCTTGATGCCATACAAGTATCTAGTTTTGCCTAACTATGATGATAGCCAACTTCTTTTTGATCAACAAGTACCAAGCCTGAATTAAAAGTATTATAATATCAATCGCTAGAATCTTAAAAAGCTTAGCTGGATACTTGTATCGGATCCATGGCTGGAGCCACGGACCAAGGGAGTTGTTTTTTATTGAAATCAAACTTGTAAATGTGCTATTTAGTATAAGCACAAAAAGGCTTGGCTGGACAGCTGCATACCATCTATGATTTCCTCAATAGAGCAATAGATAAAAAACAAAAAAAATCCCGTTCGTCAAGGGCTGAAGTCCTTGATGCCATACAAGTATCTAGTTATACCTAACTATGATGATAGTCAACTTCTATTTGATCAACAAGTACCAAGTCTGGAGTAAAAGAATTATAATATCAATCGCTAGAATCTTAAAAAGCTTAGCTGGATACTTGTATCGGATCCATGGCTAGAGCCACGGACCAAGGGAGTTGTTTTTTTATTGTGCAGCCTGCATCAACTTCATAAAGTCACCAATAGTTGCGTTAAGATTACCAGAAGATAGATAGTTTTGATATCCAAATTTATCTACAACAAGGTAAAAAGGTAAGGTGTCAAATTTCATCTTGTCCTGGAAGTCGCCAAGGTCAAGTCCGAATACGTGGGTACCAGGTATATTATGTTTAGGCAAGGTTTGTTTCCATACAGCTTCGGTTCGATCAAGATTAACATTAAGCATCACCACCCCACTCTGAGCCAACTGCTCGCGAGTAGCTCGAGTCTCTTCAAAGCCTTTAATACAAGGTCGACACCAACTCGCCCAAAGGCTAACGTAGACTACTTTGCCTCTTAAGTTTTCAAGAGTCTGTTCTGTGTTATCCAAGTTTTGGAAGGTGAAGTTAGGTACCGTTTTCTTTTTAAGATACTGCATTTGGTTTCCAAACCAAGTTTCTAAAGATTCGGTGTAATCTTGATATTGGTTGTATCTTTTAAACTCTTTGAATTTTCTTTGTGCCATCTGAGGGTCTCCCATTCGGAAAGCATTTAACATCAATTTGGCTTGCATGAAAGATTTGGACTTTCCATTGAGATTACGTTCTACAAAACGGTAATAATGAATATCATCCCCAGAACTCACATCTACCGGATTCTCCAAATTGAGATAATGTATAAAGGCACTCAGGAGATTTTGGAATACGGGGTATGCCAAAGAGTAGTCATCATTGATGTCGACCGTCTGCAATAAACGATACTTGAGCCAGTAGTTGCTAAGTTGATTGGCAGGAATACGATCTGCGTTGAAAATAAAATAGGCAAACTTTCTAGTTTCGTAGTCCCAATTCAATTCTTTGCGAAGGTAATTTCTCAGCTCTGGACTAATCCCCGCAGTACGATTCATATAGTCTTCCTGATACTTCATCTCTCGTTCAATGAAATCAAAGTAGTCTTGCACTCCGTATGACTTAGCTCTTTGCGCTAATTCTTTTTCAAATTCAGTATTAAGAAAACCTTTGCTGTAGATTTCCTTTTCTCCATCAATGGATAAAAAATTGCTGTGGTAAGCTTTCAAGAAATTATTATCCGCCTCGCGATCTCCAATAAAGAAAAGAGAACCTTTTACATCTTTAACATTAAATCGGAAGGATACTTTACGATCTATAGGGCGTACAAAAATTTCAATTTGTTCTTCCTCCAAGGTAAAGCGCACAGTCTGTGGATAATCTATCTCGATAGAGATGTGCATTTCATTGTTATCCTTAATCGTACCAGAGTATTTTACTTCTTCTCCTGTAAGCTCATTAATCTGGCGATATAGTTTGTACTCCTTGCCAGCACCATGCTCAATGGTAGCTGAAAACTGCACAAAACCTGCTTGACAGTATAAATAAAGGAAACTAAACAGAAGCGTATATAAAACTCTCATAGGCATAATTCAGATACACAAATATAACAATCCCTTGTTATATAAAATGGTATAAAACCGAATAATCATATTGACTGTTATGCTTTTAGCTAAGTTGACCGTCAGCACTCACTTTCACATTACAGGCAAAGTGATCTTCTAAAAGCAGAAAGTCCATTAACTCGACTTTAGTCATAGTAAGCTCAAAAGTTATGCCTTCTATATTGATTTCACTGAGTTTAGTGTTAAAATCCTTCACCATTTTGTCAAAAATAGGTCTCAATTCAATAGTTGTAAAATTCTCAATTTTCTTGTCAATTTTACCTTTAAACAAGAAGACTGCCGCCTTGACTAAAAAACTACTTGATTTGATCTCATAATCCAATTGCTCAAGGTGAATTTTTTGATTTTCTTTATCTAGCCGTGGACTCAGAGATGCTTTTAGTGCACCACTAATGCCCCCTTTGATATTTGCCCCAACATGCAATAATTTGTTTTTATACTCTAACTGTAAATCCTTGATTTGCAAATCCTCTTCCATTATCTTTACTTGAGCAAACTGCTTCGCCAATAAAGCGGTCAATAGCTGATAGTCCACCTTGACAGGTATATTGATTTCTGAAGCGGATGATTGTCCATCAAACTCTTGTATATGGGGCAAGGTCGCAAATATTTTTTCAGGGCTGCGCTTATCCCAGTTAATTTCTGCTTGAAAGGAAGTATGCGCTGCGAGCCCATAAACGCCCCCTTGTTCGGCTATATTGAATAAAAGATTATCTGGTCTAATAGACAAATGAATATTTGGGTCATAGTTATTAGGGATAGGGTTACTAAATTTATTAAGCTGTTCGGTTACTATTTTTTGCAAATCTATTCTTTTGGCGAGCTGTGTATCGATCTCTTTCCCTAATTTCTCATCAAAACTTTTGATCAATACGTTCAATGCTGCTTTGGTAGAAATCTTGAATTTTCCAATCTTCAAACTTGGCTTTTCTATCCATTGATGCTCTTGCAATCTTGTGGTGGTGCTAAAGGTAAAATCGGGTTTTATCTCATACGCCATCACCATAACAAGATGTATAGTCCCTTGCCCTGTAAGGTTGATCCCCTCCTCTTTGTGATATTCTATTTCTATATCCGCAGCTACTATAATCTCATGATTAGAGACTTGATACTGGACGTTATCTACGTTCTCGATCAATAAACTCCCTGGGGGAACTTCTATAGCCAAGCCGTCACTGCCAAGTATAGATTTTAACTGGGACTCAATGGTCCTCTGAATAAAAGCCTTAGAAATGGTGGCTTGGATGGAGACAAAACTTTCCTTCATACAACAATGATACTACTTTAGCTAAAAAGAAGGCAAACTCCATCCATATGAATGATTATAAATGGTCCGTTTTTTTTGAAAAATACTATCTCATTTCAAAATAATCGCCTGGCTATCTTATTGTTGAAAAACGCATACAGATATACAACACTCTGTCTATGATTGATTTGGATTGTGAGTATCAACCCATTGCCTTATCAATTCACCAAGTAGACGCCATAAAAATTTTATTGGACAAGCGCTGTGGAATGGTGAACCCTCTAGAAGACAACAGCTCTTTACGACTGTTGTCTTCTAGAGGGTGAAGACCAAGTCAGGTCACCCTCTTCGGTGACCTGGCGAAGGGCCGAGCAGACTTGCGAGCCATGAAACATAGTGACCCTGACAGTCGCCTCTTCGCGAAATGTCAGGGATGGCCCCAAAACTACATCCCCCTTTACCAAGAAAGTTAAGAAAATCGAGTATAGGGGCATAAAAAAAGCCCCCCTCCAAATACATGGAGAGAGACCATCCCATAAACCGATTACGATTTTAATATCTTCAGTCCTACATCTACATGCAGGTGTATGTTTGTCTAATAAAAGTTAAATTGAGTGAGGCTGTAAAAGCCTTCTGCTAAACGGTTTGTGGAATGGTAACGTAATCGTTTCGACTACATGACAAATATACAGCAATGCAGACAATTATATAATACCCCGAAAATGGTATTTTTAGAGTAAGTCTTGTAAAATGAGTCATTTTACGAAAGCATGCTCAAAATATAATATATATAATTGCTCACACACAACGTTTTTATTCTATAATATGGAGCTATTGCAGTATTATATTTCAATAATATCATATGTTAGATTTATAGCATATAAATAAAGCGTTTATTTGCCCTATAGGGTACATTTGTCCCAAAAAGTCGCGCTTTAAGGATTTTTATATGTAAAAATTGTATTATGTTGAAACTAGCACGATTTTTACGCTTTAATAATATGGTGACCAGTAAGCTTTTGTAATTGTATAACCCATAGCATGAACTTTTCATATCCCCTCTTGTCCATATTAGTATGTATACTCCTAAGTCTTGGGAGTTGTAAGACAAGTCAAATCACACCAGAGAAATACGAAAAGAACAAGGTCTACTTTGGAAACGGAGGTGGGTTTACTGGTGGTTTGCGTGAATTTTGCATGTTGGATAATGGTGACGTGTATCAAATCAATCCATCCACTAGAGAAGCGATCTTGACCTCTAGCAAAGGTAAAGCCGTAGCGAAGCGCGTATTTAAGCAGATGGAGTCGATGAAACTCAAAGAATATCAATATGACAAGCCAGGCAATATGTACTGCTGGGTGAAGTATCATACTAAAACGGATAGTGCTTATCTGATCTGGGGAGACGAAACAATGGAAGTATCAGCAGAGATCGAAAGTATGTACACAGAGTTAGTCGAAATGACAAGAATAGATAACAAATAACAAAATAAAGTAATGAAAAAAGTAATACTCCTAATCACAATGGGCTTGTTTGTTTTGCAAGC
>JALZVN010000375.1 GCA_023299965.1 Saprospiraceae bacterium
TACTATGTTTGCAATATTGACAATAGCTGGTCAGCAATTCAAAGTTGAGGAAGGTCAGCAGATCTTCGTCCACCAGTTATCTGCCGAAGAAGGCGACAGCGTTACTTTTGATCAAGTTCACTTGATTGGTGGTGACTCTAGCGCTAAGATTGGAAAGCCTGTTTTATCAGGCGCATCCGTTAAAGCTACTGTTCTTGGCCACGAAAAAGGCAAGAAAGTGGTCGTCTTTAAGAAGAAGAGACGTAAAGGATACCGTGTAAAAAACGGTCACAGACAACATTTTACTAAAATCAAGATTGACAGCATAGCGGGTTAATCCAAAAAAACATTTAACGATGGCACATAAAAAAGGGGTAGGTTCTACGGATAATGGTCGTGATAGTAATGCGAAACGACTTGGTATTAAGCTCTTTGGAGGTCAATTAGCTCGAGCTGGGAACATCATAGTACGTCAAAGAGGTACTAGATTTCACGCTGGTGAGAACACTTACTTAGGAAGAGATCATACACTACACGCTAAGATTGATGGTCGTGTAGCATTTAATAAAAGAAGAAAAAACAGAACTTTTGTTAGTATCGTCCCTTTAGGAGATGGTGAAGCATTAGTTCCAAGCAAGCCGGTAAGAGAAAAGAAGCAAAGCGCTCCTGCTCCTATCGCACCGGTTGTTTCTCAAGATAAGCCTGTTGAAAAAGCAGCTCCAGTTGCAGCTCCTGCTGCTCCAGCAGCAAAGAAAGCAGCTAGTGGGGACAAGATTGCATTTGATGGTAAGAAGTACTTACCAAACGATCACAAAATTGTAGAAGGAGTAGGTCCTAAGATCGCTGAGTTAATTGTAGCTGGCGGTATTACAACATGGGCTGAGCTTGCAGCAACGGATGTGAGCAAGCTAAAAGAAATATTAACTGAAGCTGGGTCTAGATATAAAATGCATGATCCAACTACATGGCCTAAGCAAGCTGGTTTAGCAGCTGAAGGCAAATGGGACGAACTCAAAGAATACCAAGATCATTTGGAGGGAGGAGTCGAACCTGATGCGAAGAGCTAATACTTCATAAGAAGTATAATTTTCGCTATATTTACAATAGTTTTAGTTTTCATAGCTTTATATTTTTGTTGGGCCGTGCTCTTTAGAGTGCGGCTTTTTTTATTTCACAATGATACTTAATGAGAAACACATTAAAAGAATCAAACCTATATACACGAAGAATCAACCCCGATTCTAATCAAGTAAGATCTTCGATAGAAAGGATTTTTTGATTTCTATTTAATTCTGTCTTTGTAATTAATTCAGCTTACAATTTGACCATGTATCCGCTTACAATTTTGACCATGTAATTTATGCTTGACACCGTCGGCGTGGCGAAAGTCTAAGCCCTACAATCGGACGGCGCTAGGGACAATGGATCGACGGCAGTATTCCGAAAGCCTTTGGAATATAACAGAGAGCCAGGTCACGTCATGATCTAGTCTCTGACGCAATCAATGTCGTGATGCCCTCTAAATGGGTTCATATCCTTCTTTGGACACCCAACCTATTTGACCATTTTCTAGCTTCACTTTTTCATACTCCCCTATTTCATCTATGATATAAAGTTTCACTCCAGGTTCTAAAATCATAATGGGTTCATTAGCTTCTTCGGGCGCTGACTTCAATGGGATCGCAGATGCTAATACAATACCAGTGCGGCTTTGATGTTGAAAACTTGCCTGTGACTTGCTAAGAAAAAACATAACAATCCCCAATACCAGCAGGCATGAGCCCGCAATAAATCCCTTCTTCTTACGAGATCGCACAGCGTGCAACAACCAAATGCCAAAGGCATACACACACATACAGAGCGTCAACAAACTCAACATAAGCCATACGTTTGAACTTAAAAGAGAGAAAAAGTACTTCCATAGCCTAGCCAAAAAAAACTCGGGAATAGGCACTATATCATTATCTAACTGCTCTCTCGTAAGATTGAGATTGTGAAGAATCGACTTATTAAAAGGGCTCAATTTTAGACCTTTTTCAAAATATAAAACGGCATGCGCGTAGTCTCCCTTTTCGTAATGAGCACTTCCTAAATTATTGTAAAGCGCGACGGAGTGGTTTCCACCTTCAATGATTTTTTCATATTGCTGTATGCTGCCATCGAACTCCTTATCTACAAAATCAGACATTGCCGATTTGAAAAGGCCTTCATTATCTTGAGCGTGCATCGAAATAAAAACACAACACGAAAAAAGTAAAAAGCAAAATTTAATGTTCTTCATCAACTTAATATAAATCACTAAATATTTTTGGTCGCCTTGATATCCTCCAGTCAAAGCCTTCTAGTCTCAGTGCAGTATGGTCCGCCTTTTTCATTGGCATTAAGTTAGCTTTGGGATTGGGAAAGCATTTGATCCTTTCTACATTATTATTTCCAAAATCAACAACCATATCACTACAGATTGTCTTATTGACACCTATGTATGCCCCAAAATCATCTCTTAAATAATAAACGGACTCCGCATTACCATATACGTCCATTTCATACACTTCGTTGTCTCGGAATAAAGCAATGATATCACGACCTTTTATTTGATTGTAAAAATAATTATCTGGCGAATTAATTATAAAACTTTTTTGCGTCAAAAATATAGAATCTAATTTCCCATCAGACAACTTCATACTGATAGAGTCTGCAGAAAACTGGGTAGTGTCCGACCATAAAATGGGGTCTTCATAAAAGAAAAAAGTCGAATCCGATTGATTGAATACTAATGAATCACAAACTCCCTGAAAATCGCTTTTCAAAATCCTCACATCCTGAAAGGCAATAAACTGCTTCGCACTATCTTGTTCAAAACTCGAAGCGCGAGAATACTCTAGCGTATCTGTTGTCAAGAACAAAGAGTCTCCATCCAAGATAGATATCAACAAGGTTCTCTCTCCATACGCTTTCAAATAATCTTGATCCTGTATATAATCGGCTTGATCACAACGAATCGTAATTTGCTGCGCACTATCCTGCCAAAGCACATTTCCTGTCGCTATACCCAATCCCGTCTCGTCATCAAAATCAATATTATCCGCTTCTAAATACTGTGGCGGATTTACAACTACTGAATTCCCCTTAGTGATCAGCTTTTTTGTTTTCTCATTATAGATAATCACATCGGCGTCTACCACTTGATTTCCATCTTCAAAATGAGCGTTTCCTGTCAACGTTGTTATATCCGTTTCTTGATTAAAGATAATTTTATCCGCTTTAGCTTTATTATCTCCATCTACAAAGAAAGCATCTCCCTCCAGGACTACCTCTTTGAGGGAACCATCGTATCTCATCAGGTCACCCTCAGCAGTTTGCTCTCCTTTAGAATATTGAGCGTTTTG
>JALZVN010000376.1 GCA_023299965.1 Saprospiraceae bacterium
GATTGCGAACCTACGTGTGCGTTAGAAGAGAAAGATTGGTATCAAGCCATATTAGAAACTTTAGTTTGTGATGACTGTACCATACTGCTTGGCACCTTTGAAGTAGATGGAGAATTGTTTGTCGTGCATACAGTAGCAGGTTGTGGTGGTGAGCCAGTGACGACAGCCTTGAATTGTGATGGGGAAGTTATCTGCATCAATGGTGGAGAAGATAATAGCCGTGCCTGTGATGAACTATTCGGTCCGCTTGATCAAAAAAACTATATCATCCTATGGGATAAAGCACTCGAGTGTGAAAATTGTGAACTGGATAATCAGGCATGGTTGAACAATCTGTTGGACAATCCTTCTACTTGTGACAACTGCATTGGAGACATTACTCAATATACATGGGGACTCAGAACTTATATTGCTCTTGCTGATGATCCTAGCATTTGCACAGACAATACTACTACTGTGTACAATTGTGTCGGTGATGTGATTTGCGTAGACGGCAGTATAGCGGGTCTCAATGAATGTGAAACCTTTTTCGCTCAAAGTACAGTTACGGAAACTTTATGGACGAGAGATGTAGACTGTATGCCCAACAGCACTAGTGTCTTACATTTAAGTGAGTTGAGTCTATTCCCTAATCCTACCAGTTCTGCAATTCATCTGAGTTTTGAAGCAGTAGAGACTACAAATTTGCAAATCAACATTATGGATGTTTTGGGCAAAACGATTTCGCAGAGGGATTACAATTCTGTTGCTGGTGTGAACGATATTAAGATGACGACAGAGGGTCTTTCTGAAGGAATGTATTTTATCCAAATTTCAGATCGAGCAAATAATTCTGCAAAGCTTTTGAAGTTTGTGAAAACGCTTTGATAGGTACTAGGTTTTAGGTTTTAGTTTTTTTTTCGCCTAGAACCTAGTGCCTAATACCTTCTTTTGGGGCTGACCGCTGCGCTGCGCGCAGGGTCGGGCTCTCCGCTATATGTTGTGGGGACCTCGCGCGCTGTAGAGAAAAGGCGTGCCTTTTCTCTACGCCAACCCTACCCCACACCATGCCGCTTCTATCCCTCATCCATTCTAGGCTCGCTACTATCGTAGCATCGCGATTGAAAAAAGGTGCTAGGTATTAGGTGCTAGGTGCTAGGTGCTCACAGGATAGGTTCTTTTCGAACATGTGTGAAAAGCATTTATCATTTATAATTCAATCAAACCATTCATCATAGAAGAAGAATCCGACTGCCGCTATTGCACTCAGTGTAAATGAAAAAATCCATAGTGCATCCCAACCGAAATAGTTGGCCAGATTGAAACCTATAGGAGAAGCGATAACCATAGAGATTGGCCATATCATAGTATATAATCCTATGTAGTTGCCTTTATTATTAGGATCCGCCATAGCTAGCGCTTTGACATTGATGTACGGAAAATTGATAATCTCTCCATAAGTGATCAGCAATATACTTAATAGCAATACTGCGTAAATCGTCGTTTGCGCAAATGAGCCTATTCCTACCAAAACTAAAAAGCTAAGCCCTATCATAATAGAGCCAATTGCAATAAGCCATTTTGGTTTGGCCCTATTTTCTAGGTAGTATATCATAGGCATTTCAAAAAAGAAAATGACAATACCATTGATGCCGAGGAGGTATCCAATTACATCTTCATTGAATCCCAATTGTGTTTTCAAAAAATAGGGTAAAGTGAAAATCAACTGCGCGAAGGATACAGTACTCAAAAGTAGAAAAAACATATACGACAGAAAAGGGAAATCTAAATATGGTGATTTCACTTTGATTTCAATCGCCTCTTTTACATCATCGAGTATTTCTTTATCATGAGATATCTTGGCTGCATGTTTTTTATTGTCATTTTCTTCTACAATTTTTCCACTTAGATTATCTGTGCCTTTTAATTTTGCATAAAGAAATAGTGCAGCTAAAAGACAGGTTACTGCATCGATGATAAACAACCAACTGTATCCAAACTTTACCGCGAGGTATCCCCCTATCAATGGACCTATCCCAATCCCTAAGTTAATCATGAGTCGGATAAGGGAAATGGATCGTGTTTTGTTTTCTTTTGTACTATAGTGATCCATAGCCACAAAATTGGCAGGACGAAAAGAATCTGTTATCATGGTAGCCAACATCACAAAACCAATCCATTGGTAAAAGGTCTTTAGATATAGGAGTCCAATAAATACAAACGACGATAAAATCAAACTTACAGTCATCACTTTGAAAAAACCAAAACGATCCGTCAGATAACCCCCTAATATGGCTCCTATCATCGCCCCTACTCCATAGGCACTCATGACCCATCCTACTTGAGTGATGTTAAAGCCTAGATGTGTGCCCAGATAAACAGAAAGAAATGGGAACACCATTGCTCCTATACGATTGATCAGGGTCACCCAAGACAGCATCCAAATCTCGCTAGATAGGCCAGCAAAGGATTTATATATTATATTATCGCGCACCTTAATCAAGCTTTGATGAAAAAATTTGGTGAAGCTAGTGCTTAAATTTGACTATTCGTTTATTTGAGGATTTGTTTATTTAGAATTCTCCTATCCTTTCTAGGTATATGTGTTAACTCTTAGATATCTCAGCTAATTTATTTTGATAGGTTACGTTGTCTGGCGATAGCAGAATAGCTTTTTTCAAATACACGACTGCTTCTTCAAGATGGTCTTGTAGTTCTTTAATCCTTGCTAAATTAAAATATAGAAAGTCTAGATTCGGGTGTGAAAATTCGATAGCTTTTTGATACCTGTCTATAGCAACATCATAATTCTTCAGATGAAAAGCAATATTTGCACCAATAGCAAGAAAATGAGGGTTGTCTGATGTCAAAGAAATTCCTTTTTGAAAAGAATCTTCTGCTCCTTTAAAATCTTTTAATTTAATTTGTGTTAAAACTCTAGGAGGGTAAACACTAAAGTTGGAATCATCTATTTTAATCGCGGTATTAGAAAACTTTAGAGCTTTTTCATAATTTTTCTTTTGAAGTAAAATTCTAGATAAAATATTAAATGCAGTAAAGTTATTAGGAATGATAGCTAAAGATTTATGAGCTGCCTGAATAGCTTTTTCATATTCTTCTAAGTGCAAATAAAGGGTTGCAATATTATCCCATGCAATAGATTGATACCTATTATTTGTAGATGTAGCGGCAAGCTTTTCGAATATCTCCTTTGATTTAAGCCAGTTTTTTTGTTCTCTTTCTATATGGCCCATTTTCATATTCAACCAATCCGCATCTATTTTTTTATTCTCTAAATAGTTTTGAAGAATGTCCATTGCCTCATCTATCCTTTTTTCTTTTACAAGGGCATTTGTTAATTCATTAACAGTTGCTATATCATTTATATGGGTTTTAGAAAGAGATGTAAGAAGATGAATTGCTCTACTTGTATCATTTATCTTTAAATACACCTTTGATAATAAAACTGTAAATGAAATATTTAGAGGGTGCTGTTTTTGAGCAGTAGTATAGCACTCCATAGCACTGTCCCATAAATTCATTTTTTCATAAAGAGCTCCCAGCCTTAAGAAGACCCAATAATGATTAGGAGAAATTAAGATGGCTTCTTGGTAAAATTGTATTGCAAAATCATACTCCTTGTTACTCTCGTGCAAAATTCCTTTCATATACATTACATCCGCATTTTGAGGTTGTAAAGAAAGAATCGCATCATATACTTTCAGAGAGGTAGCAATAGGAATCAATGTCATACTATTGGCTGTTTGGCTAGTATAACTACTTAAAAGGCCTGAGGCATCCAATAATTTTTTATATACTTCTATACATTGACTATAAAGTTGTAGCTCTTCTGGGAATTCAAGAGCGGCATTTTCTATATAAACCTCTACATCAATCTGATGTAGCAAATTTGCATGATAAAATTTTAGTCCTTCTTCTATATTGAATGGCTCAGATGATTTAAGCTTCGCTTTAACGTCGATTAAAATCTGCCTTAACTTTGCTTTATACTCCTCAGCTTTTAAATCAAAACAAATAATCGGAAAGGGCTTAGATTGGAATTCTAGTAATAACTTTTGATTGTAATGTATCCATAGAGAGAGGCTCTTTTTTATAGATAGGTTATCGCGTTGCAGTAAGGATAAAGCGACTTTTAAGGGATGGCGAAATGTACCCAGAAACTGCGTTACAGGTAGTGATTTTTTCCAAAAAGGAAGGGTAAGCAATAGTCTAGGATCTTTCATTACCCAATGATTATGCTCATTGTTCATTTTTTCAACAAACTGATCTCTTTTATCTGCTAAATTTTGATTTGATTTAAGAATGCCAATTGGATTATCCCAAGCGCTTTTATTTTCATTTAAAAGGTCTCTGTTAATTCTTTGAGCTACTACATTTTCTCGATTTCCTTTACTGTTATAATTGTTATAGTTATCCACATTATCTGCCGCCAAACCTGCTTCCTGTAGACAACCAGTAAGACAACTCGTCCCGCTGCGGTGCATACCTAATACTACAAAGCATTTTTTACTAAAACGAAATTCGTCACCTTCGAGCTTATTTCTATTACTTTCCGAATCCATATTTTTTATGCTGTGATTTTTTGTGTGGGTAATTGTATAATAAAGTAAATAGTGATACTAAGAGTTTACTAAAAAAAAATGCCAGATCTAAATTTCCGGGTAAAACCGAGATTGTCCTCCGTAGCAATTTGTCATGATTTTTAGCAAAAAATCACGCCAAATTGGATATGGATTACAAGCTTACACAGGGTTGAAACCCCGTGCTTTTGTATGGCAGCCTTCCAGGCTTATTTTTATACAGCCGATAGGTATTAAATAAAAAAAGTGTCGACATACACATTTGCAGTCGACACTTTGAAAATAAACCTTTGGTTATTTTAACGAGCATAGCACTCGTTGGTTATACAGTGTTTCTATTTACCGTGAGGTACATTCTTTTCTTTGCCATTCTTCATTTGCTCTCCTAACTTAGAAGAAGCTGCAAATGAAGCGACCATGTTAGATAGCATTTCAGAACCCGCAGTTGGTGAATTAGGCAACATAATCAAATTACTATTTGCATTTTCTCCCATGGATTGCATGGTATCGTAGTGCTGTGTGACTACAATCAAAGCAGATGCTTCTTGAGAATTGATCCCCACTTTATTGAGGGCTTCTACAGAATCCTCTAGACCTTTAGCAATCTCTCTTCTTTGATCAGCAATACCTTGACCTTGAAGACGCTTAGATTCTGCTTCCGCTTTTGCTTTAGCAACAATTCTAATTTTTTCTGCTTCTCCTTCAAACTCTGCAGCCATCTTTTCTCTTTCAGAAGCGTTTATTCTATTCATCGCATTCTTTACTGCTTGGTCAGGATCAATATCCGTAACTAGAGCTCTTACGATCTTGTACCCGTAGTCGTTCATTGCTTCCTGCAATTCATTACTAATAGCTGAGGCAATATCATCTTTACGAATAAATACGTCATCTAATTTCATCTTCGGCACTTCTGCACGAACTACATCGAAGATATAAGCGGTGATTTGCTCCGTTGGGTTCTCCAATTTGTAAAAAGCATCGTAAATGTTATCAGGCAATACTCTGAACTGTACAGAAACCTTTAAGCGAACAAAAACATCATCTTTGGTTTTTGTTTCTACAGGTACATCCAACTGTTGAATCTTTAAAGAAATCTTACCAGCTATCTGATCTATGACAGGAATTTTAAAATGTAGACCTGACTGCGCTACATTATGAAACTTGCCGAGACGTTGCACTATGGCTGCAGTAGTTTGACGTACCGTAAATAAGCCATTAAGTAATAACACCACGATTATAAAACCGAAAACGATAAACACTGGATTGACTGGCATAACAAATAATTTTAGCATTTAAAAAATCTATAGATGTATCTATACTAGGTATTAGTATACAATACGTTCTAATTATTCTTAAGATAGACTTAAATCTAAATATAAAGCTAATAAATCCGTCGAAAAAGGTGAAATATTCGATTAATACCTTTCGAAGTTTAAAATGACGCATATATTTTGATAGAAATAATCAACCTTCCTACGGTAGGCAGGCCTTCCTGCGGTAGGCAGCTCTCTTCGTTAAATCCCGATTGCTATCGGGGCCTAATAACTAAGGCTATCGTATAGAGATCTTACATGCTGTCTCCAATTTTCGACAGTTCCCTTCCAATATTGATCCGCTGAATCAATATTGCTGCGCAGCGGGCGG
>JALZVN010000377.1 GCA_023299965.1 Saprospiraceae bacterium
CCCATACCTTCTTTGTGACTACGCAATCCAAAAAAGGAGCTGTAGAATCTGCTCATCGTGGCGGAAATCCTGGCTTCATTGAAATATTGGACGATGGACGGTTGCGCATACCGGATTATTTTGGCAATAGCATTTATAGTACGTTAGGCAATATATACAATAACCCAAAAGCAGCACTACTTTTTATAGATTATGACAATGGCGAAACATTGCAATTGAGTGGTTCAGCTGTAATACAGTTCGATCAAAACTCAGAAATCGATTTGCTAAAGTCAGGAGAAACAGGACGATTTTGGACTTTCGAAACGAAGCATTGGATTCGCACTGCAAACCATCACAAAGTGAATTCGGAATTTGTAGATTTTTCTAAATTTAATATTCCGACTGAAAAATAAGAGAAGACCTTTACTACCATTGGTAGTATAAAATGGCGTCCAAGATTTTAGATAGAACTAATCAAAGTTGAGGCGAAAAGCCAGCAGGCAGGCGAAGAGACCTGCCTACCGCAGGCAGGTTGATCATTTGTATCAAAATATATGCGTCATTTTGAACTTTAAACGGTATACTAGAGAGGCGCCCAAGTAATAACGAATAGTCAATGAAACTTATATCCAAAGCAAGTCTTCAAATTCAAAAATCAAGAGAAGAAGTTTTTGAAGCGATAGTAAACCCTGAATTAATGACTAAATACTTTATCTCTGAAAGCACAGGTAAGCTAGAAACAGGTTCAGAAGTCTATTGGAAATTTCCAGAATTTAAGGACTCTTATCTTGTCAAGGAGGTCAAAGTGATACCCAATGCGCTGATATCATTTGTTTGGGATCCTGAAACTGTAGTAACTATTCGATTAGAAAAATATAGAGAACACGATACTATAGTAAGCGTAGAGGAGAATGGTAAGGAAATCAATGAAGCTAACCTTGATTGGGTGATAAGCAATACAGGAGGTTGGGCGAACTTCCTAGCCTCTATGAAAGCCTATTTGGAGTACAGTATTTCACTTAGAAAAGGTGCATATCAATTTATGAGTAAGCAGTGACCAGATTAGGATTAATCACTGCTCAAAAACACTAAGTAGTACCTCTATGTTTAGATACGTTCGCTCTTTCTAAATTCAATTTGATTTTTTGAAACAAGTCCTCAGGCTTGAATGGTTTTGATTGGTAATCATTCATACCCGATTCTGTTGTAGCTTGTACTTTATCCGAATATGCATCAGCACTTAGTGCGATGATCGGGATCTGCTGCTGATATGGATCCTCTAAAGCTCTAATTCTTCTAGTAGCTTCTAGTCCGTCCATTATAGGCATGTGAATATCCATAAGAATCAAATCAAAACTTTCTTGTTGCACCATATCTAGCGCCTCTTGTCCATTCTCTGCTAAAGAGGTTATTACTTTAAACTTCTTAAGCACTTTTTGGGCTACAAGCTGGTTCAATTTGTTGTCTTCTACCAATAGTATTTTCTTACCCTCTATACCAGTTTGAAAAATCTTGTTTGTTGGTGCATGCGCTTCTTCAACTTTTTTGATAGGCTCCGCCTTATTAAATTCAAGTGAAAAGCTAAAAGTAGTTCCTTCTCCTTCTTTACTTATAACTTCTATTTTTCCACCTTTCAATTCTATCAACTTCTTTGTGATAGTCAAGCCTAGACCAGCTCCCTCGTGTGTCCTGTTGATCTCATTATTTACTTGAGAAAAACTTTCAAAAATAGATTCCAATTTATCTTTTGGAATACCTACTCCGGAATCCTCTATTTCAAATTTAATTTTAATCATTTCCTTATAGTTTTCAATGATTTTGGATCGAAAGACAATATGTCCATGGTTCGTAAATTTAATGGCGTTACCAATTAAATTTGTAAGCACCTGACTGAATCTTGACTTATCCATTGAGATGAGATGATTCAACTCATTCAATTCTTGATCTTGATAAATTCTTACATCAGAATTTTTATGCGAATGACGATAAGCGCTAATGGTTCTGTCTAAAAACTCCTGTAGGTTAAGTGGTTCTCTGATGATCTCTATCTTATTAGTAGCAATTTTTGAAAAGTCCAATACCTCGTTGATAATGTTTAATAAGACTTCACCACTGAATTTTAAATTTGTTAGATGTTCCTTTTGTTTACCAGTTGGATTTTCATCTAATAGTATATCCGTGATCCCAATTACTGCATTCATTGGAGTACGCATTTCATGACTCATCGTTGAAAGAAAATTTTCTTTCGTCTTTGATGCTGCCATAACATTTTCGTTAGCGGCCAATACTTCTTTGTTTATCTCTAGAAGTTTCTTGTTGTGCTCCTCTTTTTCTTTATACATCATGAATACAAAGAATATAGATATAATCGACAATAAGAATGCAACTACTAAAACAGACATCTTACTTTCTTGAAGCTTCTGTTTGATTTCTAATTCGCTAATTTGATACTTCTTTTCAATATTATTTAGTTGACTTTTAAAAGCACCGATTTTCATTTTAGCTTCTTTAGCTTTTTGTTCTTCTACAACAGCTTGATGCTTCTTGAGATAGGCAATAGACTCCTTGTATCTTCCATTGCCCTCCAATGCTTTGGCCATGGTTTCCAATATTTCTGCAGAATTCACATCTTCTTCAGCCTCTTCATGATATTGCATAATCTTCTCAAGGCTTCTAAGAGAAGCTTTTGGATTACCTTCTTCCAATTCTAATTGTGCTAAGGCTAAATATGCATAGGATTTTGCGCCAGTTTTAGATCCTAATCCCTTGGCTTCTTGTAAGGCTTCATTGATGATGCTTCTAGCCATTTCGGTCTTGTTCGACTGAGTGTAGATTATACCAAGTAAGCTCCTAGCATAGTTGTTTATTTCTGAAGTAGTATTATTGTAGTCCAGTATTTCTTGCAAAGGTTTTTCCGCTTCTTTTGATTTTCCTAGTTTATGCAAAATATTAGCATGCATATAGAGTAGATATTCATAAAAAGAAGATCTTATTTCTTGTCTCTTTTCTTTGATTGTTTTTACGTCTATATTATTTTCCCTTTGTTTCCTTAAGTCTGATTCATACCGATCATTGGCCTCTAAAGCTTTTGTTATGTATTCTAATGCTTCTTGAAGTCGTGAATTATTTTGTAAGTGGTTGGCACTATTTGCAAGTAGTAAGGTCTCTGATCTATAAAGTCTTTCTTTTGAGTTGCTTAGTGTCTCTAATGCCTGTAAATATTCATCAAAAGCCTTGTCAACCTGATTTTTCTGTGCGAATGCTATAGCTCTATTATTATATAAGGCTAATTGCAACTTTACATCACTTACTTGTTGGATTTCAATTTCTTTAGCTGCTTTATCGTACCAAAAGAAAATAGAATCTAATTCCATTTTTTTGTAGTAGTTTATCACACCTATAGATTTATAGTATCTTACTCTAGCTATTGGGAGGTCATTCTCAGCGATTAACTTTTCGAATTTTTTAAGAAATGAATTCGCTAAATCTGTATCAGAACGACCAGCTTCTGAAATAATACGATCTAGTAAAAATGATTTGAGTTCAACAGTCTTAGCTTCATTAAGATCTTTTACATAACCTTGCAAAGCAAAATTTACTTCACCACTATCGTCCGCCTTTACTAAAAGGACGCTACACGCTACAATAAATGTTAATATTATCTTTCTCACTATGGGGAAGCTCTTTTCTTTTACGGCTTAAATTGACTGCTTTTATACTATGTACAAATTCAAAAACTACTCCAACGTACCCCTAAGAATGACTGAAATATTGACATTTAATGTTTAATTAATGCGAGGCGAATAATATATTGAAAGTGAGATGGTTATAGATTAATTGTTTAGTGCATATGTGAGTGAAAATATTTTTATTGCCAAAAATATGTCAGCCAATGTACTCATTGGGGATATGTGGACTATAGAATATCATACGTTTGTTGTGTTAGTCTATATTATCGTCAAGATGGATTGGATCTCAATTTGACCTAGCAATTTTATTTTAAAATTTAGGGGGACTCTATAATCCTCTGAATTTGACTGAAAGATAACGACGCATGTCAAAGATTAAATTTGCAAAAATTCTGGAAGAATTTCATTTTAGCCATTGAATGAGATTGATAGAGGTGTCTTCGATAGACTAACTGTACTGACTTCACATTGGTAAGTCTAGACGGAAGGAATATAGCCTTGGTTAAATGAATGAAGAAGAAAGAAGAATTTCAAAAATTAAATTTACAAAAATATTGAGGAGTTTCATTTTGCCAAAGTATGGCTTTAATAAAGGTGACCTATAAAGAGAATTAACTGTATTACATTCTCATAGTTGAACAATACTGTTTAGCCTAATGCTTCTCTACTATATATTTCTTCATTAAGATTTTCCTTAATTTTTTGGAATAAATCCTCGGGTTGGTAGGGCTTTGAAAGAAAATCATTCATTCCTGCATGAATAGTATCTTGTACGCGCTTGGAGTAGGCGTCAGCCGTTAGGGCAATAATTGGGATTTGTTGGTAGATAGGATCATGTAAAGCTCTTATTGCTTCAGTAGCCTCGAGGCCATCCATTAAAGGCATATGGATATCCATAAGAATTATATCAAATTGATCCTTTTGAACTTTGTCAACAGCTTCTTGCCCATTTTCCGCAAGGGTAACAACTGTCTTAAATTTGTGGAGTACTTTTTTAGCTACTAGTTGATTGAGCTTATTGTCTTCAACGAGTAAAATTTTCTTGCCCTCTATACCACGCTTATATATTTGACCTTCTCTTTTTGTAATGGGCATTTGCTTTACCTCGTTTTTTACTTTATTAAATACGATGGTAAAACTGAATGTGGATCCTACTCCTTCTGTACTCTTTACGTTGAGATCAATCTCGGCTAAATTCAGTAACTCTTTAGTAATCGTCAGACCAAGACCTACACCTTCATGTCTTCTATTGCTTTCATTATTTACCTGAGAAAAACTGTCAAAAATAGACTGAAGTTTATGCTCAGGAATCCCTATACCAGTATCTTCTATTGCAAATTTAATTCCTACCTGGTCACTGTTATTTTTGACAATATCACTTCTTAAAATAACATACCCTTTATTTGTAAACTTTATCGCGTTACCAACCAAGTTTGTCAATGTTTGACTAAAGAGGCTACTATCTGAATATACTAACTTATCCAACTTCCCTAAGTTCTGTTCTTGGAGTATCTTGATATCTGGGTTTGTATTAGCATGATTAAAAGAAGCTATTGTACTATTCAAATAATCCTGCAACTTGACAGGCTTAAATTGTACTTTGACTTTTTTAGTAGATATTTTCGAAAACTCTAAAACGTCATTAATAATGTTGAGCAACATTTCTGCACTGAAAAGTTGATTTTCTAAGTGTTTTTGTTGACTCTTAGATGGATTTTCGTCGAGAAGGATATTTAAAATTCCAATAACTGCATTCATAGGAGTTCTCATCTCATGACTCATTCTAGATAAGAAATCTTCCTTTGCCTTAGAGGCAATTTTAGCTTTCTCGTTTACTGCTCTAATATTTTCATTAGCTTTTATAAGATGATTATTATGATTCTCTTTTCTTTTATAGAGCATGAAAATTAATACCATAATAGCTAGGGAGAATAAGACGGCAAATATTAAAGTATACAACTTCGTTTTTTCAAGTGCTTGATTTATTTCTATGCTCTTGTCTTTATATTTTTTCTCTAGATAAGAAAAATTACCTTTCAACTCTCCGTGATGCATCCTTAGATCCTCTTCAGATGTCTGATGCTTAGAAGATTGATACAGCTTCAAATAAAATATGGCCTCTTTGTTTCGATCACTATCCTCTAATGCCTGAGACGTCAATAGATATATACTTGGGTCATCTAAATTTTTTCCTTGTTGTTCTTTTAATTCAAAAATAATATTTAGATTTTTCAACGCAGAGGTTGAATTACCTTCCTTCATTTCTAGTTTAGCCATTTGATGTCGAGCATATATTTCAGATCTAGCTCCTATATTGAGCGACTTACTTATCTTTATGGCTTCACGGATGGTTTCTTTGGCCAGTTCTTTATTTCCATTTTGATAGTGAACTGTACCCCGTAGCGCTTTAGCTGCTACACTTTCCAAGCTAGGTTGCGTAAATAATTGCTCCAACTCCTCCAGTATGATTTCTGCTTCCTCTGATTTATTAAGTCCACTTAAGGCCTTAGCTTTGTTTAGTAAAATCCATTCATAAAAGTACGACCGTTCACCAATAGACAATTCATGTTGCCTATTCGTTTCTTCTCCTTTCAAGATATAATCTAAGGCATCTTTGTATCTTTCACTTGAGTTTAGTAGATCAGCGATATTGGAGTATAACGCGGTGGCGTATCTAGGCATGTCTTGTTCCGAAGACTCAATAATAGCCAGACCTGCTAAATATTCGTAGATAGCAGATTCCTTTGCTAAAGCAACACTATAGGCATTAGCTCTATTGTTTTTGATGCTAATCCTGAGTGTAGTTTGTTTTAGTTGATTTTGGTCAAGTTTTTCTTCAGCTAAATCATAATAGTGTAAGATGGAATCTATTGGCATTTCTTGAGCATAATAGCTTATGCCCTTCGCATTGTAGTATTCTATAGCTATAATGGGTTCTTTGTATACAGCTTTAAGAGACTTGAACTCTTCCAAAAAGAAGTCGCAAACTTCAAGATTTGTACGACTGGTATAGGTAACAATACCACTTAGATAATACGCAATGGAATCTGCCGATTCTGCAGCGCAATAACTATCTACATAGGATTGCAATACTGGATCATGCTCTGACGCATCTTCTGCAGTCAAGCTGTTGATCACAAGGCTCATTGAAATCGATATTATTATTATTATTCTCCTCAACAGGGCTGGGATTTTATTATTCGGTTACTTGGTGTCATTGTCAAACATTGCCTATATGTATTGACCTGACACCTCGTCTTATTCCAAAAACTAATCCAACTTTATAGTAATATGACGTTAATTATGACAAGTGGAAAATCCTATCAAAATTACCCTGCATTGAAAACGAATAACCGAAAAGATAAGGACTTCAACTTAGCTTTTTAAAGAGCAAATTGCAGCATTTATCCATCCACTTATGAAGAATAAGCCACCAATTGGAGTGATAGGACCCAACCACTTGTAGTAGGTCAGTCCGATTACATCTCGAGTGGCAAGAAGATATATAGAACCTGAAAAAAATAAAATGCCTACGTTAAATAAGACCACAGAGACCCTAAGTGCCTTATTAGGCTCATTTTTGACGATATTTAACACGCATATCGAAGCTAATACATGGATAAAATGATATAAAATTCCTGTTTTATAAGAACCAAGTTGCTGCGCTGGTAGGCGCTCTGCTAGCCAATGTGCACCAAAGGCGCCGAGCACAACGCCTAATGCTCCCAATAGAAATGTAATAAAGTATAGTTTTTTGTCAAAATTTAAATTTGCCATAATATTGGATTTTGCCCTTGAACGCTTAGTATTTCATTCGCTTTAGAAAAATGTTTACACCCGGAAAATGCATTTCGTGCCAAAGGTGAGGGGTGAGCTGCTTCTAGTATACTGTGCTTCTTATCGTCTATGAGTATGCTTTTCTTTTTAGCAAAATTGCCCCAAAGCATAAAGATTAAACCTTCTCGCTCCTGAGACAATTTTTCTATTACCGCGTCTGTAAAAGTTTGCCATCCAATCTTTCTATGCGAACCCGCAGTAGCATGCTCAACGGTTAACATCGCATTGAGTAAAAATACACCTTGCTTAGCCCAGCCCGTCAAGTCACCATGATTTGGGATACTGAAACGCACATCTGAAGCCAACTCTTTGTACACATTTCTTAAAGATGCAGGCACTCGAACTCCCTCAGGGACAGAAAATGAAAGCCCCATCGCTTGTTCAGCCCCATGATATGGATCTTGACCCAGGATGACAACCTTTACGTCCTCGAATGGAGTAGTATCAAATGCATTATAAATTTGAGCAGCAGGAGGATAGATTGTCTTTCCATGGCCTGCCTCATCCCTCAAAAATTGCTGAATATCTAAGAAATAAGGCTTTTCAAATTCCCCTTCCAGTGCATTATACCAGCCGTCTTCTATCTGTACTTTTGTCGCTTTCAACTGTTCTGACATAGTATTCCTTTGTTTCAACAAAATTAACACCTGCCTACTAAAAAGCAGTCATAGATATGTCCTCTTTTTCAATTCTTTGTCTTACTATTGAGCATGATTACCAAAGGCATTGGATTTATAGTATTAGCGACCCTGTCATTCTCGGTGATGAACCTAATCGCTAAAGATCTTAGCACACTTCCTGCGATGCAGGTGGTCTTCTTTCGCGCATTTGGCACCTTTGTGTTTATCTTTCCCTACATGCTCTACAAGCGGATCTCTGTCATTGGCAACAATCCTATGCTGTTGTCTTTAAGAGCTACGCTAGGCTTGATATCATTGGCTACTTTTTTTATGTCCATCCAGCGTATGCCATTAGGGTCAGCAATTTCTATCCGATACCTAGGACCTATCTTTGGAGCTATATTGGCTTACTTCTTTTTAAAGGAGAAAGTAAATGGGATGCAATGGTTTAGTTTTGCAATTGCTTTTTTAGGTGTCGTTGTCATGAAAGGAGTAGACTTCAGGATAGACAATTATAGTTTCTTTCTCATTGTTACCTCCGCTATATTTGTAGGGATGGTTTTCGCCTTGATACGCTTCTTAGGGAATAAAGAACACTTCCTGACCATCATCAATTATTTCATGACGTTCTCACTGGTCGCCAGTCTTTTCTTCATACCTCAATGGGAGTGGCCATTACCGTCCCAATACTTTTCCATTCTGACGATAGGTGTTTTTGGACTCATAGGGCAGATCTTTATGACACGCGCATTCCAGTTAGAAGAAGCAAGTGTACT
>JALZVN010000378.1 GCA_023299965.1 Saprospiraceae bacterium
CCACCACCGCAAAAACCTAGGGTTGGGATTGACAAGTCATTAGTGTACCCTGCAGCGCTAGTCTGAAAACCATCTAATTCGCAAAGCGTTGAAGTCGGAGCATCACTACAGTTATCATCAGCTATTTTATTCCCACATGGTGAACATTCATTTGTATAAAATGCTCCAGAGGTAAAACCACAAGGTACAGGAATGTCATCATTGGATAGCTGACCTGGCACCAATGCAGGTAGCAATTCAAAAACATCGCAATCTTCATTTTGGGCACTCAGGTCTACTACAAAAAAAATAAGAATCAGAGATAGGCTAAGACTGTAAAGTTTGTTCATTTGTTGTTAATTTAGATTTCTAATTAAAATTTGTCTCTCTTTCCAAAAATTCAAACAGGAAAGAAAGATATGCCATAAAAACCGGTAAATATTTATCTATAAGTAGATTAAGAAAAGAGATAAATACTAGCATCCTTTTAGGCTACCCTATAAGATTGCTAATAAACTCAAAACGCTGCAGAGCATCCCGTAAAAAATCGTAAAGTACATTTTCCTAGATCGTTAAACCCCTAGAATATCCTATTTTTTGCTTAGAAAATTAACATCTTTTGTATATAGCGACCTTGTTTAAAGCTTGCATTAATAAAAAATGTTCCTTTAGTATTATTTGGTATGGACACCATTACATTATTAC
The DNA here is from genome assembly GCA_023299965.1 of Saprospiraceae bacterium. GTDB lineage: Bacteria > Bacteroidota > Bacteroidia > Chitinophagales > Saprospiraceae > JALZVN01. The sequence goes on from JALZVN010000378.1 coordinate 685, forward strand.
CTATCATGTATTTTCTATGCTCTACTTCTTGCCCATAAATATTATATATAATTACATTTTCTAGTTCTAAATTCGGATCAAATGAAAACTGAAAATCTCCATTATTCGGGTTTGGGAAAAGCGACACTTTTGAGAAATCTATGAAAGAAGTAGAGACTTGAGCAAAAACTTCATCTCTAACAGCTGTACAATTATTTGCATCAGTGACCGTAACTTCATATCCAAATCCCAAAATCGGCTCTTCAATGGTTCTTGAAGTTGTACCATCATTCCATAGATATTGGAATGGAGGTATCCCACCTGTAACCACAGCTTCCAATTCATCAGAAGCATTGAATTTTAAATCAATTAGTAAATCATCTGGCTGAAAAATAATGCGATTGATCACCACTCTACAATTATTAGCGTCAGAGATCGTACAAGAATATTCACCCGCCTCTAAATCTTCTCTAATCAAATCTTCATTTCCATCTTGCCACTGAACCTCTAAAGGAGCCGTTCCTGATAACACTTCCACTTCAATGCGTCCATTGTTTTCCTCATAGCACCTTACATTATCTTTCGATACGCTGAAAGTAACTCCTGCAACATTTACAATATCTACAGAATCAACAACTGCGCATCCAAGCGCATCAGTAACCGTGACAGAATACGTTCCATCAACTAGATTCTGACGAATAGAATCCATAGAACCATCCTGCCAATTGAATGTATAAGGTAATTGCCCTCCAAAAATTTGGGGAAATATCACTCCTCCAAAATCAGAACACAAAAGGTAATCCACTTCAAAATTCAAAACAATAGAAGACGCAGTAGGTACTACAACATTTATAATCGTATCGCAACCATTCTGACTTAACGCTATCTGATACTCGCCACTAGCCAAATCTCCTCGAGTGTTTGTGACTTGCTCATCAAAAAGCCAAAGCACTTGCACTCCAGTCTGAACTTCAAGATTAACTATACCATTAGTTTCTCCTTCGCAATTCGGGGCCTCAACAAATAGATTAAATGATGGATCAAAATTTTCTCCAACAAAAGAAATAACTACAGTACTATCACATCCATTTATATTTATCAAGTCTTCGACATCCACACTTCCTATTAGTGAATCTTCACAGGTAGTCCTGATGAGCCTGGTTGTATCCGGTTCTCCTTGAAGCATTGTTTCTATAATAATTAAGGAAGGGCAATCTTGCGTATTAACCATTGTGGTATCCAATCCAACTAGATTTGGATCGCAAGTTTCATCAAACAAGCGCATCGTATCAATATCTACCAAAAATGCTCGCAAAACAACTAGGCTATCACAACCTAGGTTATTGACAAAGAAAAGACTGTCTACAAACAATTCTTCGGGATCACAAACCGGCACTTCAACTAGAGTTGACAATAACGGCTCATGGATAAAAGTAGTAATGATTAAGCTATCGCAAAACCGTCCATCGAGCACCAATGTATCATTGGGCATATTTTCTATACATGTTGATTCTTCTAGCTGAGTTATACTTTGTTCTGCTTCACTCGTCAATTGAACAACAACGCTATCGCATCCTGCTGCATTTACTAAATTGAAAAACAATTCTCCAAAGGGCCCAGTACAGTTTTCAACACTCAAAAATGTGGTATCTGAGTCAAGACCTTCATAACTAATAATTTCCACCGTAGGACATTCTGCATCATCTATCCTTATAGTATCAGGAGCGATAATAGCACAAGCAAACATAACAGTATTCACCGTATCCATTTCAACCAAATCATAGGTAACCACAACTATGCTATCGCAACCTAGTACACTAGTCAATTCTATTATCTCAGACAAGTCTTGAGTTTGATCACAAGTCGTATCTTCTATAAACGTGGTATC
>JALZVN010000379.1 GCA_023299965.1 Saprospiraceae bacterium
ATCCTGGAAGAATTGATGGAGATGAATGTCGTTGTGGAGGATATGACCCTTCAAATATTACGAATAGAGAAAGTCCAAGCGGGGAAGTACAAACTGCTAATAGTTTTGGTATGGACTTTATTTGGCAAGTGAGAAGCCCTGGTGGTTCTTGGTCAACAATTAATGGAGCAACTGGAAACACATTTAATCCTAGTGCTATTACGAGTACTAGAGAATATAGAAGAGGAGTAAGAGCATTCCCTTGTGAAGATTATGTATTCACGAATCCTGTTGTTAAAGGAGTAAACGAGGCACCTAACGCTGTTGATAATGTAGAAACTGTTTGCCCAGGTGAGAAGATTTGGTTGAATGTTGTTGATAATGATAAAGATGTTCAAAATGGCAATTTTGAAGTGACTATTATTAAAGACGCGCAAAACGGAAGAACAGTTCTTAACTATGATGGGATTATAGGATCAATTGATTATACTTCCAATATAGATTTTTGCGGTACCGAAGAAATAATCTATGAAGTTTGTAATTTAGGTGATTGTGGAACTAAATGTTGTGATAGGGCTACTTTTAAGGTAAACGTAGTTGATAATGATAACCCAACATTTGATAATTCACCTAATGATATCACTGTAGAATGCAATGCTGTGTCAGATGCAGTAAGAGTAACAGCTTCTGATAATTGCGATTCGGACGTTGAGGTTACAATCAGTGAGGAAAGACGAGATGGGAATTGTAATGATAATTTTAGACTTATTAGAACATGGACTGCTACAGATAATTGTGGAAACACTAATAGACAAACACAGGAGGTGACTGTACAAGATACTACATCGCCTGATTTGTCTGGTGTACCTGGTAATGTTACAGTGGAGTGTGATAATATTCCTGGACCAGCTAGTCCTTCAGCTACGGACAATTGTGACAACAACGTAACAATTACACCTAGCTTTAGCAGCACACAAGCAAATAATGGATCTTGTAGCGAGTTTGATTATGTGATTACAAGAACATGGACTGCAGAAGATAATTGTGGAAATACAACTACTAAAACTCAGGTTATAACAGTTAGAGACAGAACAGCACCTCAAATAACGGAAGGTGCGGATGATATGACTGTTGAGTGCGACGGTAACGGAAATACAAATCAATTAAATGCTTGGTTATCTAATAATGGCGGAGCTGAAGCAGTTGATAACTGTGACCCTACAGTTACCTTTTCAAATAACTTTAATAACAATCCTCTTTCAAACACTTGTGGAGAAACGGGTTCTACAACAGTTACATTTACTGCTTCTGACGAATGCGGTAACATAAGTACAACAACAGCAACTTTTACAATACAAGACACTACAGATCCTACTATCGACACGCCGTCTAGAGATATGACAGTAGAGTGTGATGGAGAAGGGAATACAACTCAACTACAAAATTGGTTAAATGACAATGGAGGTGCTGAAGCTTCTGATGTATGCAGTGGCACTGTTGTTTGGACAAATAACTTTACTGGTCTTTCAGATGATTGTGGAAGTACTGGAGATGCGACAGTTACATTTAGAGCTACAGATGACTGTGGTAACTTTAGTGAAACAACTGCAACATTCACTATAGAGGATACTACGCCAGTAGATTTTAATCAAGCTTCAGATGAAGTAGTTGAGTGTAACGGGAATGGCAATACGCAACAGTTAAATGCATGGTTAGAAAGTCATGGTGGCGCTACTGCAACAGATGTTTGTAGTGCGATTACTTGGTCTGATAACTTTAATGGATTATCGAATGATTGTGGTGAAACAGGTTCTGCGACAGTTACATTTACGGCAACTGATGCATGTGGAAATACGAATCAAACCTCAGCAACATTCACTATACAAGATACTACAGATCCTACTATAGGAACTCAAGCAAGTGATATGCTTGTAGAGTGCGATGGGACTGGAAATAATAATCAGTTAAATAACTGGTTAGACAATAATGGAGGTGCTGCTGCAAATGATGTTTGTAGCGGTGTTGTTTGGACAAACGACTTTTCAAGTTTATCTAACCTTTGTGGAAACACGGGAGCAGCTACAGTTACATTTAGAGCTACTGATGATTGTGGTAATTTCACAGAAACCACTGCAACATTTACAATAGAAGATACTACTGACCCATCTATTGATAGACAAGCTAATGACTTGGTTGTAGAGTGTGATGGTAGTGGTAATCAAGGTGAATTAAATGCCTTTTTAAGCACAAATGGAGGTGCTGAAGCTTCTGATGTTTGTAGCGGTGTTGTATGGACTAACAATTTCACTGTATTGAGTGACGATTGCGGTGCTACAGGAACAGCGACAATTACATTTAGAGCTATTGATGATTGTGGAAACTTTAGCGAAACAACTTCAACTTTTACAATTGTTGATAATACACCTCCTGCAATTCTTGATCAAGCTGAAGATGTTGTTTTGGAGTGTGATGGAAACGGAAACTCTGGTGCTATTAATACTTGGTTAAATAATAACGGTGGAGCTACTGCATCTGATATTTGCGGTGGGTTTACTTGGACGAATGATTATACATCTTTATCTGATGATTGTGGTGCAACAGGAACGTCAGTTGTAACTTTTACAGCTACTGACGAATGTGGTAATGAAAGCACTACTTCAGCAACTATCACTATCGAAGATACTACTGACCCGACTATTGACCTTCAGGCTCAAGACATGGTTGTAGAATGTAACGGCTCAGGCAATCAACAAGAGTTGAATGCTTGGTTATCTAACAATGGAGGTGCTGTTGCTTCTGATGTTTGTAGTGGTGTTGTTTGGACATTTAGTCCTGACCCAGCTATCATCAGTGATGATTGTGGTGAAACAGGTGATGTTACGGTTACATTTAGAGCTACAGATGACTGTGGTAACTTTAGTGAAACAACTGCAACATTTACAATAGAAGATACAACTGATCCAACTATTACTCCAGCCTCTGATATGGTTGTAGAGTGTGATGGTGATGGAAATACTCAGCAGTTAAATGCTTGGTTAAATAATAATGGTGGAGCTACTGCTTCAGATGTATGTAGTGGTGTTGTTTGGACTTTCAGTCCAAATCCTGCTGTACTTTCTGATGAGTGTGGAGCCACTGGCGAGGTTACTGTCGTTTTCACTGCTACAGATGACTGTGGTAACTTTAGTGAAACAACAGCAACATTCACTATAGAAGATACCACTGCTCCTAATATTCCAACGGAATCATCTGATATGGTTGTGGAGTGTGATGGCGAAGGAAATACTGCAGCATTTGACGCTTGGTTAGCGAATAACGGTGGAGCAGTAGCTACAGATGAATGTGGTGATGTTGTATGGACATTCGAAGTGACTCCATTGACAGATGATTGTGGGGAAACAGGAACGGCAACTGCTGTTTTCACAGCTACGGACGATTGTGGAAACACAAGTCAGACTACTTCATCTTTCACCATTGAAGATACAACAGCTCCAAATCCAGTTGTTCAAGATATTACTATCCAATTGGACGGTAATTGTTTTGCAAGTATAACACCAGAAGATATCGATAATGGTAGCTCTGACGTTTGTGGAGATATTGCAAATCTTGAACTAGATATCACAGATTTTACTTGTATTAGCGATGTTGGAAATAATACCGTTACACTTACAGTTACAGATGACTGTGGTAATCAAGATGAAGCTACAGCTACTGTAACAGTAGAACAGTTTGACTTGGCTTTGAGAACGATTTTAGCCCCTGGAGAAGACGAAAGAGTTTACCCTGGAGAAGATATAACTTTCAAAGTAGAAGTGCATAACCAAGGAACATTGGCTGCTTCTAATATTGAAATTACAGATTACATTCCTGCTGGGTTGACCCTTAATGATCCTGCTTGGAGACAAGCTGGAGGTAATGCGGTAATAACATTACCTGGTACTTTAGCTCCAGGAGACATGACTATGGTTGAAATTACTTTCACAGTAACAACTCAAAACGCTGGTCAAATTGTAAACGAAGCTGAAATTTCTGGTGCAAATGCACCTAATGGCTTTAATAATACCGATGTTGATTCAGTAGCAGATTCTAATCAAAATAATGATGATGGTGGTGTTGTAAATAGTCCTTCTGATGACGAAATCAATCAAGGATGTTGCAGCCCTGCTGGAGAAGGTGACGAAGATGACGCCGATCCAGAAGATATCATGGTTGAAGTATTTGATCTTGCTTTAAGAAAGACACTTGCTGCTGGAAAT
>JALZVN010000380.1 GCA_023299965.1 Saprospiraceae bacterium
ATAGGTAATGTGGAGAAAGAAATCATTATTGTCAATGATGCATCTTCTGATGACACCAAAGAAAGAATATCTGCTTATCAAGAAAAGCACCTGCATTTACCCCTAAATATTCACCATCACGCGAAAAATAAAGGCAAAGGCGCTGCCTTGCATACAGGTATAGCCCAAGCTTCAGGAGATTTTATAGTCATCCAAGATGCTGATTTAGAGTATGATCCAGCAGAATACAATATTCTACTCAAACCAATATTGGATGGTGTGGCGGATGTAGTATATGGAAGCAGGTTTATGGGAGGAAAGCCGCATAGGATTTTATTTTATTGGCACTCAGTCGGAAATAAATTTCTAACCTCCTTATCCAACATGTTTTCAGGTTTGAATCTTACAGATATGGAAACCTGTTATAAAATGTTCAAATCGGATATTATAAAGCAGCTGAAGCTCAAAGAAAATAGATTCGGATTTGAACCAGAAGTTACCGCTAAAATTGCAGATATCGAAGACATCAGGATTTACGAAGTTGGAATTTCTTATTATGGACGATCTTACAAAGAAGGAAAAAAAATAAATTGGAAAGATGGATTCAGAGCGATCTACTGTATCCTACGATATAATCTGTTTTAAGGAGTTTACAATTCTATATTGAAGCTATTCTTTACGAGCGATTTAATTATTCTCTGTTTAACAATCCCGTGGCTTTATACATATAATAGCGTATCTCATGTATATTAAGACTTCATTCTGGCGCGCTTATAATTTTTAGTACCAAGGCCCATTATAGAATATTACTTTCAGGCCATAATTCAAGAATTCCTCATTGAAAGAATCAGTTCTAGGGAGATCGGGATTTAGTGAGTCGTCAAGGTCATTTAAAGGGTGCTCATCCCAACCCACGGTCAGGTAAGGTCTTATGCTAATGTGAACCAATCCTCTACTAACAAAATTGTATCCAATAGAAAATGTGCTTCCTGTAGACCAATTATTCAATAAGTCAAAACGGTCATCCAAATTAGTAACTTCGGTTCGAACTCTAAATCTATTGAACTCAAAATTACCATGAAGGCTTATTTGGTCTGTTAGGAAGCTCTCGATGCCAAAGCCAAAGGTGCTTATTTTAAAAAATAAAGTTTGTTCGAAACCGCTATTCGTATTTGGATCTGTGCCGCTTGCACTGGTTCTGTTAATCTGATTTTCCCATTTGAAGTCAAGTGCAATTCGATCAAATTTATATCTCAAACCAAGACCGTATCCATTTAGCCAATCGACCTCCGAGAAGCCGGTTTGCAACCAAGGGCGATCTTCATTAAATCGATCTAATATATTGTCTAAGCCTGAAGGAGAGGTGCGACCCGAAGTGATATTTACACCGAGGTTAAACTGAGCCTGACTAGTAAAAGCAAAACAAAAGACAAAATATAAGGATAGAAAGAACCGCATGCTACTCAGCTTTGGTGAATTGCAAAGGTGAAGTATTTTAAAAATAATACAAAATTAAATGATACAAATACTACCGAATACGGCTCGATACATCAAATTGGCTATCTTGAAAGAATGATTTGACCTGTCATTTGATTTAGGCGACCACCATTGAGTTGTACTTTGGCGGTCCAAATGTAAGTGCCAGCATGGCCTGTTTGACCATTTATACTTCCATCCCAGCCCTTGAGCTCATCGCTTGTCATGATGTCTAGAGCTCCAAATACTTGGGCACCCCAACGATTGTAGATATTTAGTTCTACTATATTGGCTTGAGGAAAGCCAGTCTGCAAATAGAAATAATCATTAATACCGTCACCATTTGGACTGAATATATTAGGAGCGAATACGTCACGCGTTACAAAAATGTTGATCTCATCATTCGTGATACAGCCGCTTTCATTTGTAGCGATTAATAGATATTTAGCATCTGCAGAAGGATTAACTTGAATAGATATACATTGATCACACGGGATTTCACCATCTTCAGTAGACCATTTATAATCAACAATGGGTGTGAAACTTTCAGGATTTGCATCTAATAATACGATGTCTCCTAGATTCACATCTATATCCTCTCCCAGGTTAACGGAAAATTCAGTATTCCTTATCATCAATTCTGTTTCATACGTTTCACACGCCGTAGTAGTAATGAGAACAAAATCGCCACTTTCTGTGAAATCACGTTCTTGAAATTCAAAACTATCCTGCCAAGTAAATTGGATATTAGGAATAATAGGTAAAGCCAGTTGGAACGTATCTCCTTGGCATAGTTCTATAAAACTAGGGACAAAAGCCTCTACGACATCGCTCACTTCATTCACAAGCACCATAGTGGGTTCATTTTTTGCTCCAGTAGTCAAGTCATCTGATAAGATCAGTTGATCAATAAGACTAGTAGGATTTTGCCCATTTAGAGTAGCTTGAATTTCGTTGACTTCACCAGCAGCATTTTCAGGGATCTGCACAAGTAAAATGATGCTATCTATTCCAATTGGAATGTCCATTGATGTCAAGGAAAATGTATTTGTTCCAGCACCAGAACTAACAACACTAGCATATGGATTTCGACTTATTTCCTCTATGAGATAACCCTCAGGAAGCGTTTCTGACAAAGAGTAATTGGAGTACTCTTGACCACTAAGATTAGCTACTGTAATGATCAACTCCATGCTTGCACAAGGAGTCAAAAAGGTATTGGTTTGTTTTTGAAATACTTTAAGTGTGAAGGGGCAGCTACAGCCATCTCTATCTCCAAATTCTCCTTCAAAGCCTGAGCGAGTAGTATTTCCACTGTCTAGATTGAATCGAAAAAGTGTAGACTCTTTCACAGCACTATTTGTACCTATCCCATAAAGCTCCCCTCTAGCATCAAAGAACATAGCTGGTAGTCCACTATTGAAGTTTTGAGGTGGAAAAGTACTATTGTCTACCAATCCAGTAGTAGGATCTATGGTGATAAGCTTGCCTTGCACGGCATCATATCCATATAGTACTTGAGTGATAGGATGGAAAGCGATGTCTGTGGCAAATACGCCAAAGGAGTCATCTGTCACAGTGATAGGTACATAGCTTACCGGCATTTCTGAATCATCAAGATTGACAAGCGCAATAGAGTCTCTATTTAATAAGACTAACTCGTTGCTTTGTGGGGAGATATCACCAGCAAAATAATTCCCTTCCAAGGGTAAAAACTTTACTACTTCTACTACTCCATCTGATCCGATTCTAAATAGCTGATGTACTTCAGGATTGATACCATATATGAGGCTATCTCTTCTATTGAATCCGATAGCATTGATATTGTCACCAAAGCCAGTGAAAACAGTCGTTTGCCCCACTTCTTGATCTCCTACATTGAGTTCTATAAGCGAAGTTTCTTGATTTTCATTTACTAGGGTAATGTAGGCAGATCCATCACAGTCAAACTTTTGTTGACCGGATATACTACATAATGTATATAGCAGAATTAATAATACGAGTGTTGTTTGCCGCACAGTGCCAGATTTTGCTTCTAATAAGCGCTTTTCAACGCAACCAATGTAAAGTATATCTAGTATTCTTAGTAGGTAAATGAGAGTAGGAGGAAATTCCCAATAGGAAAAGAACGCAAGTTAAGGATTCTAGAGTATCCTCGCCACTTAATAGTGATACATTATTCATTTATTTATGCTAAGATTTATAATTTTATGTCCTTATTACAGACTCAGTGACAAATACAAGCAAAAAAAAGAAAAGTAAGAGCATTTGGCATAGCCAATTGGCGAAGTATAATTCGAAGCATCCCTCTTTTTGGAAACAAAATTGGCTACCTGGACTAATTATATTTCTCTTTTCGGGACTCCTGTATATGAGTACCCTATCGTTTGATTATGTACTTGACGATAAAATCGTCTATACTGAGAATGCTTATGTCAAAGATGGGTTTTCAGGGATAAAAAAAATCCTATCTACCGAAAGCTTTGAAGGATACTTTGGAGAGCAAAAAAAACTAGTAGCTGGAGCTAGATACCGCCCACTGTCTATCGCCAGCTTTGCAGTAGAGTTCGCTCTATTAGGACAAAGTGAGCGGACTAGTCATTTGATCAATTTACTTTTATATGCATTCAATTGTTTACTGCTGTTTCGCATATTCGCTATGCTGTACAATCACAGCTCATATGAACGGAACAAATTTCT
>JALZVN010000381.1 GCA_023299965.1 Saprospiraceae bacterium
GTTTTCTTCTTTACCACTTCAAGCTCTCGGTCCACTTCAATAAATTCTCCATTTTCTTGAATGGTCGCAGAAAAAGTAATGATTCCTCCTTTGCGAGCCTTTTTAAGTACCCATCTTTGGAGGTCGTCCATTTTGCTCTGACCGACAGCGTCTAAAAATCGTTTTTTTCTCTCGTATGCTACGATTACTTCGGTCGCTTTAACGTTTTCACCATAAGGTCCGCGTACTGCGATAGAGTTAAATAGGTTACTTTTGATTTCTTTTTTAGTGATGGTCTTACCCTTTAGTTCTCCCCATAGTATGCGATACTTAGACGATGTGCCTTGACCAGAGAATGAAAATTTTATAGGAAGGTTTAGTTTTACATTTACCTTTTTCTGGTCATTGATGCCAGGTTCCCACCTTGGCATTTGATTAACTATCGCAAGAGCCTCTTCTCCACATCCTCCTCCTATATCTTTTAGGATAAAAGCGTCCTTTATGGTGCCATCTTTCTTGACTACAAAGCTTACAATGACTGTACCTGAGACTCCTTCTTCTTTAGCAGATTCTGGATATTTAAGTGTAGTAGAGATGAAGTTTACGAGGTTATAGTTAGAGCAATTTCGTTTTCCATCTGGATTGCCTTCAAAATCATTACATCCAGGAAAGTATGGTAGTACATCTACATGAATTAGAGTCTCGTCATCTTGCGCTACAAGAGTGGAGGGTTTAAACTGAAATACCAAGATTAAAAAACAAACTAAGAGGAAACGGTTGAATATCATGTACAATATTAATAGTGAAAATTACATCTCTGCAGTAGACTCTAACGTCTTTTTCAAATCTTTGATGGTATTTAGTAAAGGTTTCTGCGCAAAATTTCCTTTTTTGTCGATGATGAAATATTGCGGGATGGACTTGATCTCATACTCTTTGGCAATACTAGATTCAACTCCTTCTGGAACAATCACGTGAGTACCTTGAAAGCTATTTTTGGAAATTGCATTTTTCCAAGCTGCTTCACTTTTGTCAAATGAAATGTGTATAAACTCAATATCTTTAGACTTAAGTTCTTGTTCTAAAGGCTTCAGCTCATTCATTTTCTTCATGCAGGGTCTGCACCAGCTCGCCCAAAAGTTGAGATATACCGTTTTCCCATTTAGAGAGGATAATGAAACTTCATCCTCACCCGGATTTCGAATTACAAAATTAGAAGCACGAGTACCTATAGCATTTACTAGGCTTTTTTCATAAGCCATAACTACTTTGGAACCAAAGTTATCATTTCCTTCTTTATTTAAGAAAGTCTCAAACAATGGAATAGTTGCCTCAATATATCGTTTACTAAAGGCGCTTTTGATCATTTCTGATTGTAAAAAGGCTTTCGTATTTCCAGAAGTGTACTTTTCCGCAAAGTCAAATTTTCCCATATATGGATTTTCTGCTTTTTCTTCATTCAAAGCATAATCTCTGTCAATTTTTGCCAATAAAAATTGACGATAAAATTGGTTGCCTATACTACCTTTCATTTCTTGCATGTTGTCTAGGAAAGTATAGTATTGTGATGGATCAATTTTTTTAATGGTTCTGTATACATGACCATGTGCCATCATGTGGAATGCCCAATCGTAGTTAATTTCCGCAGTGATATATTCTGAAAATTCTTTGCTCAGCTGGCCCGAAAGATTACTTGTACTTGAAAAAAGTTGACTGAGGGCATTTTGTCTACGTGTAGCTAAATAAGAAACAAATTCATCTTCTGTCAAATCTCTCATCTTGAGATCCATTTCGGGAGCTACAGTGTACCAAAATTGGTGTTGCTGATATTGAACCAATTTGAAAGCATTGGATTCTGAAGGATTCATCTTGTAGTAGGCTCTCAAGTATTCATTATTGGCCTTTGATTTACCATCAAATTTGAATGAATATTGAAAATCGCGAGCCGAGCAGTTGATGATCAAAGTGTCCCCAGGCTCAAGATAAGCATAACCTCTATTTTGGTTAAATGCGATACTGATGAGTTGTGGTTCACTCATGTCTACAGCAAATGCGAAACTACCGTCTTCTAAGATATTGCTGTAATATTCCTTATTTTCTCCTGAAAGATATTTTTGATTGACATGCAGGCTAATAAATTGCTGGTCACCTGTTACCTCACTTATTACTCCTTTTACCAATGCATTGGCTTGTGCGTTAGCAATTGAATGTCCTACAATCGAAAGAATAATAAAGAAAAGAATGCGCTTCATAAGAAGTATGTCAATTAAAAATATATGTATTACGCAAAAATAGTTTTTTATAGGTTCTATAAAAAACATAGGCATAATTTTAATATTGTCTAATTTCGATTATTAGGATAACTATAACGTTTATTTCACGCTATAAATGACCTTAGCTATTTAATATCAGAGTGCTATGGCAATGAAGTAGGAACCATAGAGAATTCTAATTACATATATGAGCAATGAGCTTTTTGCGAAGAAAGGAAGCGCCTAGTTTAAGATTCCAGGGCTAAATAGCTTGAATTCAGGAATGTTAACTAAGAACATTTCATTGGATTGGGTATCCTTGAAAGTATAATAGCCGTACATTTTTCCAATATTCGTATTGATGGGTGCCCAGGATACATATCTATGACTGTCTCCAGGACTTAGAGTAGGTTGTTTGCCAATCACACCTTCTCCAGACACTTCTCTTACTGCTCCAGCAGCATTGACAATGTACCAATGACGCGCTATTAGTTGTACAGTTGATTCTTTCTCATTACTGATAGTAACTTGATAGGAGTGAATAAATCTACTTTCACGTGGATTAGAGTGCTTCTTTTGAAAAAAAGATTCTACTCCGATTGTGATGCCATTAGTTGTAAGCGCTTCCATGAGTCTAGAGTGTTTCTATTTAATACAAAACGATTCTGTTATTTGTTCCGCTTCCTCTAGGGCTACTTCTAATAAATCGTTTATCAATACCTTGTCAAAGGTATTTTCGTAAGTCATTTCTTCTTCTGCCCTTGCTAATCTCCTTTTTAGCATTTCATCGGACTCCGTTTTTCTGCCTAATAACCTTTTCCTTAATTCCGAAATGGAAGGGGGTCTTACGAAAATAGCCAAAGAGTTGTCTGGGAATATTTTTTTAATGTTGGTCGCACCTTTTACTTCAATATCGAAGACTACATGCTTACCTTTTGACCAGATTCTTTCTATTTCTGATTTGAGAGTACCATAATATTTGCCTTGATAAACCTCCTCCCACTCTACAAAGGCACCTTCTTCTACTTTCTTTCGAAATTTTTCCTCTTTCAGAAAATAATAGTCCTTTCCGTCAATCTCTTTCTCACGCTTTTTTCGACTAGTAGCGGACACAGAGAAGCCTAAAAAGTCATACTTTTTGAGCAAATGCCTTACTATCGTTGTTTTTCCAGACCCCGAAGGAGCCGTAAAAATGATTATTTTACCTTCAAATGTTGTCTCTTGATTCATTAAACCGAATTTGCGATTTGCTCTTTAATTTTTTCTAGCTCATCCTTCATGTTGACTACATGACGTTGAATGTCGGATGAATAGGCTTTAGACCCTAATGTGTTGATCTCTCTACCAATTTCTTGACTGATAAAACTCAATTTCCTTCCCTTAGCAGTATTATTGTTTCCCAATTGTTCCAAAAAGTAATCACAGTGTTGAGAAAGTCGTACTTTCTCTTCATTGATATCAATTTTTTCTAAGTAGAATAGAACTTCTTGTTCGTACCTGTTCTTATCTACATTCTTTTTGCCAAGAAATTCTTCAAGACTGCGCATCATTTTGTCTTTAATTTTTACGATGCGCTGTTTTTCATGTGGCTCTATCTCTTCAAGGTTAGATTTTATAACTTGTATACGAGTAGCCATGTCTGTCTCTAACACGGTGCCTTCTTGGATACGAAAGGCTGAGAACTTGTCTAAAGCTTCTTTAACGGTACTCAATAAAACAGTCCATTCTTTTTCGTCAACAGATTCTTCACCTGGCATGACCACATTAGGAAGCCTAAGTACTGCAGGAATGATATCTCCTATGGGGATTTGATCTTCCGCTGCAAGTTGCTTAATCTCCTCAATGTACTTTTTAAAAAGAGGCTTATTTAGAGAAAACTGCTCTGCTCCAGTCACTGCCTGAATTTCAATATTTACATCTACTTTCCCCCTCTCAGCCTTATCTAGAATGATCTTCTTGAGCTCTTGCTCCTTTTCCTTATAATTTTGAGGCATCTTTAAACGTACATCGGTGAACTTTGAGTTTAAAGACCTAAGTTCTACGGTGATTGTCTTTGCGTCAAAAGACTGTACCGCTCTTCCGAAGCCCGTCATAGATTGTAGCATGTATTAGTGTTTTTTTTATTTCACAAAGATATAATAAATGCACATCTCTAATCGACTACTTCTATGGGATGAAAATCGAGTACGATTTTAATGAAACATGTTGATTGTTAGGTATTTGTAAAAATATTGCATCAATTGAGAGAAATGAACTAAAAATTCAATTTGAGTGATTCGGGGCTTTTTTTTGAACAAAAAAAAAGCGACCTTTGCAGTGCTTAATTAGACCCCAAATTCAATTAAGACCAAAAAAACCCAGATAAAGAATGAGAAAAGCAGATTTAGTAGCATCTATTTCGGAGAAAACAGGAATCGCAAAAGTGGATGTCCTTGTATCCTTAGAGTCCTTTTTTAAGGAAGTAAAAAGCACATTAGCAGAAGGCGAAAACGTATATGTTAGAGGCTTCGGTAGTTTTATTATCAAGAAAAGAGCAAAAAAAATCGGTCGTAATATCAAAAAGAACATTGCGATAGAAATCCCTGAGCATTTTATTCCAGCTTTCAAACCAGCAAAAATCTTTATCGATGAAGTGAAAACTAAAGTAGTTGCTCTTCCAGACGATAATAGTGAGAAAGAAAGTTAATTTCCGCGTTTAAAACAATCATCAAGTATGAACATAAGTCAAACTGTTCTAGTATCATTATCAGTTTTGTTATTCTTAGGATTATACTTTGGTGGAGACACTAAAACCAGTGAAATTAAAGCCGCAGAGAAAGAAAGAGTACTAAATGCTGAAAGTACCGATATATCTGCACTTCTATTGGATGCAAAACCTTCTCTTACACCTTTGCAATCCGCAGAACTACTTTCACTAGAGACAAGGCTGTCTCAATCGGAAATGGACTCTACCAATATTAGCAATATATATAAAGATATTGCTTCGACTTGGTATGGATACAAAAGAGCTGATATTTCGGGATACTATGCTTTTAAGGTAGCAGAGCTCGAAAATACAGAGAATGCATGGTCTATTGCTGGTACTACGCTTACTTTAGGCCTAAAAACAGCTAAAGAGGAAAAATTTAAGAAGTTTTGTAGTCAAAAAGCAGTTAAAGCATTTGAGAATGCAATATCTTTGAATCCTGAGAATACTCAACACCGTATGAATCTAGCGATTTGTTACACAGAGTATCCTTCAGCATCGAATCCCATGCAAGGAATTCAGATGTTATTGAAATTGAATAAAGAGGAACCTGATAATACTGGCGTTCTTCTCACCTTAGCAAGATTTGGTATGCAAACCAATCAATTTGAAAAGGTAGAGGGACGATTGCAAAAAGTATTAACTTTGGAGCCTAATAATAATTCTGCCAATTGTATGATGGTAGAAGTACTGACTAAACTTGATAAAGTCGCCCAAGCGGGTCCGTTTCAGGCGAAGTGCAGTTTATAAATTGATTTAGAATATTTTTTAATATTAACAAAAGATTTTTGTTATGCCTTGTGGTAAGAAAAGAAAGCGTCATAAAATATCGACGCACAAGAGAAAGAAAAGACTAAGAAAGAACAGACACAAAACCAAGAAAAGATAATCCTAGAATAATATTATTCTAGGACTATCCTATCGTGATCTGCTCTGCCTTGCTACATTTGATAGCCTGGCAGATTACAGTCTTGATCCTATTTTAGTTATCCGGTTTTTA
>JALZVN010000382.1 GCA_023299965.1 Saprospiraceae bacterium
AATGGCTTATTCCCTTTAAAAACATCATTTTTTGAACCTTAGCGTAAACAATACTACAAAAATAATGCGATTTTGATTGAAAACGGATTTTAAGAGCTAATTATTTTAAAGAGTACAATTTCGATAGACGGTAAGCTGGTCAAGTACTGTTCTTGGATTTCATTTATCTCTACCAGATGAAAATTATTAAGCTCTTTGTTTTCTTTTTTTGGGTGAGTGGTGGTAGCTACGCGACCGATAGGGAAGCGGTCACGACTATAGTGATACCATTTGTATCAAAATATATGCGTCATTTTAAACTTCAAATGGTATGAAACGGAAAGGAAGGGACGGAAGTGAAACGGACTAGCGGACGGCGCGACCTTGATATAGAAAAGCCAATCACTTTTTTGTGATTGGCTTTTCTATATCAGTGGGCACCCCCAAATCATTCTTATTCTGTAGTACCTGGCAAACGATTTGATCACACAGTCAAACTTATTGTTTAATCACTTTTTCTACTTGCATCTTTTTACCGTCATTGATCTGTATAATATAGTTGCCCGATGCAAGCTGGCTAAAATCTATACGCTCATTACCTTGACGCATCTTATGGGAAAGCATCCGTTGCCCAGCAGTATTATATATTTCGATCTGTAAATCTGACTCAGTGGATACGATGTTATCCAATGTTTCTATGGTCAAAAAGTCTTTGACTGGATTTGGGTACAGCCTAGCAAAGGTATGTGGAGGCAGGCTTGTAGGGATAACACTTACCACCGGGGCTTGCTGAAATTTGAAATCCCAAATCCCACGACCATAGGTTCCAAATCGCACTAGATCAAGTGATTCAATGTACTCGACACTCCAGTATGTATGCGTTGGTGATTTGCCCTGAGATAAATCCTCCCAGCGCTGCGTCTCGGTCAAGTAGACGTATGGACCAGCTTCGGTAGCTGCATAAAATTGTGTCTCATCCGCATTGGCTGTTATTTCGAATACTAAAGTCGGAGGCAATCCTTCTGAAAAAAGGGTGAAATTTTGTCCATAATCATCTGAATAGAAAACTCCATCCTCGTTGTATCCACTTCCTGCTATCCAAACTTCGTTTTCATTTATAGTAGACGCATAAGTAGAAGCGCCGTAGAGAAAGTGTCCATCGTTGATGCTATTGAAGCCAGCTACAAAAGTCTGTCCTCCGTCTCTGGAAGTATAAAATAATCCATTGTCAGTGGCGGCGTAAATGATGTTGGGGTCGATCGTAGATACTTCTATGGAGCTCACCACACTTGGATCAAAACTGGAATCAAAGTCAAATGGAAATTGTTCGGCATTAATGCCACCAAAGTATTCCAGCTTTATGATGTGAGATCCAAGCCCACCATTGATATTTCCTCCTGCGACCAGGATTTCGTTGCGCGTACTGCCCGGGACGGTAGCTATGGGAGGCAGCCAAGGACCTTCGGTAAAGGAGTCTATGATAAAGTCATCTACCTTGAATCCGTTTTGGGGATCATTATAAAAGTCTATAGAACCACCTGGGAAAGTCATCCATAAGCCTCGACCATTATTGGTAAAAGTCAGATGTCCATAATCTCCAGAGATGACCTGGTCAAAGTCTATCACACCAGGTGTGGTCATATCGCGGCTGCGCTGAAATCCTTGATCTTGGGTACCCACGTAGACAAAGTTCGGATCATTGGGATCAGTACGAACGTCGTAGTACTGAGAAACGTTCAAACCTGCCAGACTGATATTCTTTGTAGTCTGTAGATGATCCCTAGAGATGGAGAGCCCACCGTGATTGGCTATTAATAGAAACGGATCCCCATTTTGATCCTCAAATTCATTGTAAGACATGATGTCGGCGTGAATTTTATTCTCTACATCAGTATAATATTCCCACCATATATTGGTTGGTACAAATTCATTTTCGCTTAGTCTGTGCGCCTCTACCTCACCATAAAATACTTGATTGGAATTAGACGGAGAGACATAAAATCCTACCTCCCATGGATTCTTTTGAAATGCGCTGACAAGATTCCAAGTGGATCCGCCATCCTTCGATCTCATGAGTTGGTTAGGGCTCTGCACCGCGTATAAGGTAGAATCTTGATTAAGATAGGATCCTATCAGGTAGACTCTATCTGATTCACTATCCAAGGTCAAATTGGTGATCTTATCAAAGTCTACGGTATTCGTCGCAGGGTTTACTTTGGAGATAGTTACTCTATTATTGAATGTGGCTTGCCCTATGATAATCTCATTACTGTGATGAGGTTTGCATACGGCTACTCTGTCAAATGAAGTAGTGCCAAGATCTTCAAGCTCCGTATAAGATTCTCCCAAGTCATCGCTATAAAACATTTTGATGCTGCTAAAAAAATCGAACTTTGCCAAGCAATAGATACGCTGATTGCCATCCGGGAGTATTATCGTTTCGAAATGAGACGTTTGACTCCAAAAGTCTCCTGTGCTGGTGATACCAGCTGCTGCCTTCCATGTCAGCCCCATATCATCACTATAATGTGGGATGCGGGCTATAGGTATGATCATTCTCTTTTGACCATTTGGTAAATCTATAAATTCGAGAGATTTATTGTCGAATACAAAAGACTCATTGATTACTTGCCAATCGTTACCGTCTAGATTACCTTTCCAAAGTGTTCCTCCAGCCGATACAGTATAAATGGTATTTTCTTCTGGGAGATAGTTGACTGCGATGACAGAACCAGCTTGATTATTGCTTCCTTTTTCTTCCCAGATTCCAGTGTAAAGTGAGTCACCAAGTACTACGATACCATTGCTGCGGTAGAGTGCATAGTCTTTCTGCTTTTTGATGGCATTGCTTCTTTCTATGTCTCTCCAGTTTTGACCTGGGGCGGTACGGTGCATGCTTTCTATCCACTCATCTCGACGCAGTGCATTGCCTTCATCTTCCTCTTGACCTTTATGTACAATTGTCTCTATAGGTTCCCGTAAATCTGGCGCGCTTACGTTTTTATCAGAGCAAGCATAGCATAGGCTTATAAATGCTATCAGCAGTCCGAAAGGATAATTGATTCTTTCCATAGCGCTATAGTTTTTCAATAAATTGGGATATTTCTTATTCTTTATGGTCGTCCCATTTTTTTTCTTTGGGATCTTTCAATTTGCCAATACTATGGGCTACTAACATAGACACGGTAGCGTCACCTGTAACATTCACTGTGGTACGACACATATCTAGCGGTCTATCGACTGCGAATATCAGTGATAAACCAGCCTCTGGGACACCTACTGCTCCTAGTACAATCACCAGCATCACCATCCCTGCACTCGGTACAGCCGCTGATCCGATAGATGCTAAAGTCGCAGTCGCTACTATAGTAAGCTGATCCATGATGCTCAGGTCGATATTGAAGGCTTGCGCAATAAATACGGCAGCAACCCCCTGGTATAGACTGGTTCCATCCATATTGACGGTAGCCCCGATAGGTAATACAAAACTAGATACCTCCTCATCTACACCTAAGTGTTCTGTCACACGCTCCATAGTGACCGGAAGCGTTGCCGCACTAGAACTTGTAGAGAAGGCGAGTAGTTGGGCAGGGGAGATGCCTGCAAAAAATGATTTGTATGATCGACCGGTAAATACTTTTACCAACAATGGGTAGAGCCCAAATATCATTATCGCGAGACCGATCAAAACGGTCATGGAGTATTTTAATAAGGCAGTGATTAATTCGCTGCTCGGCGCTTGTACAATCAAATCAGCCATCAACGCGAAAACCCCATATGGAGCGGCGAGCATGACGAGGTCGATCATTTTGAGAATGACCTCATTGAGTCCATCAAAAAATTGTTTGACAGGAGCAGATTTTTCTGGAGCGATCAAGATCAGTCCTATTCCAAAAAAGATGACAAAGAAGATTACTTGTAGCATATTGCCATTGTCAGCTACTGCAGCAAATATATTGGAGGGGACCAAGTCAACTAAAGCCTGCAAAGGACCTTCCCCTTTTTGATCCATAGCCATGTCGATTTTCCCCTGCGCCATTCCTTCAAATTCAGAAAGCAGGCTCTTTTGCGTTTCTTCCGTAATGCTATTACCTGGAGCGATGACGTTGACCAATACCAGTCCGAGAATCACAGCTGTAAGTGTCGTCATTAGATATATTCCTATCGTTCGACCACCCATCTTACTTAGTTTGCTGATGTCTTTGAGGTCAGATACGCCTTTGATGAGGGAGACGATGATAAGCGGTACTGCAATCAGTTTGAGCAGATTTATAAAAATAGTACCAAATGGTTTGATGTAGTCACTGATAAAGTTTTGCCATCCTAAGGAACTCGCTACCCAACCAAACAGTATCCCCAAAGCCATCCCAATGAGTATTTTCCAATGCAGTGCAATTTTTTTCATTTGTTTTTAGATTGTATATGCCTAAAAGTACAATTTTCTGTGTGATTCAGGGTAAATTTTGCTGGGCTTATTTGGGCAGCGCTCCAATCGATTTTAATGGTGAAAAAAACATTTTATCTTCCGGACATGTCGGTATATGCAGGCTCGGTATTCGCCTCGGAATCTTTATCTATGCCCGCAAGGGCTTTTATTCCATTAGACATCCTTGTGGACAGGACTCCTAGTGCTGCCCTTTGCATATCCCTTGTGCAATGAACCTCTATAAAGTTTTGCAAAAAGTAAATAGTTGCATCAATCGTCATATGTGCGATATATTATTCCATTTTGAATACTTGAAGCAACTTCAAGCTATACTGTATGTTTTTTGGCAGATGAATCTTGCAAGAGTACGCTTCAAATGTTGCGTACTTATTTAAACTTAAAATTAAAACTACACAAAATGTTGATTTCAAATTCAATTTCATTTATTCAAAAAATAGCCCTTGTCCTTTCTTGTAGCTTATTTGTATTGACTGCAACTAACGCACAAAAGATCGATGCTAAATCTCAAATGCTTTATGATGCATTAGAAAAAGTAAACGGAGGATACAAAAAATTGGCTAAGAAGAAGGATGTACAGTTTATGTACTACTATGATGACAAAGCAAAAGGTATGGACATCTCTATGGAGAAGCACATTTTTGATGGGGAGCACTCATGGGCAGAATACAAGCAACACCCAGTAAACGTGTTACCTGACATGAAGGGGACAGCTGTACAAAGCTTGGTAATGGATAAGCCGGCCGTTACATTGGACGGTAAGAAGATCATGGATGAGGCAGCATTAGGTGGAGCTGTTTTCTTGAGAAAAGTAAACTTATACTGGTTCGCAATGATGTACAAATTGGCTGATCCTGGTACTATCAGTGAATACCAAGGAAAGAAGGACTACAAAGGTAAATCTTACGATACAGTTCGTTTGACATACGCAGATGGATCAACTGGTAAGCCAGCTGATGATGAGTACATCCTATACTTCAATCCAGAAACGCACTTAGTGGACATGTTCTACTTTTCTCTTCCAGCATTCGGTGTCAACGATCCGATCTTGAGAATGGAATGCGACTATACTAAAGTAGACGGTATTCTTTTGTCAACGGAAAGAAGAGCTTATGCGCCAAATGAAATGGGTAAGTATGGTCAAATTGGAGCATATTCTACAAAGGATATCAAGTTCAAGAATAAATTTGCGAAAGAAGACTTTATGCTTAAGTAAAGTCAATTGGAGCTGAAAGCCCTGACTAATAATATTACGAGACCAGTTAAATTGGTTTAGAAAAAGTGCGCATTTTATGCGCACTTTTTTTTTGCCTGTTTCTAAATTAAATGTTACAATTTTAACTAATTTGATAATTTATTCTGAATATTACAGACAGCTTTAGCGGACTAAATAAGTTTTAACTTTTCTATCAAATTTATAAACTGGATTCTTATGAAGAAATTCTTTGATTTTGACTTTTCTCATTTCAGAGGAGATCTATTTGGAGGTATTACAGCTGGTATTGTAGCCTTACCGTTGGCTTTGGCCTTTGGAGTGAGTTCAGGGCTTGGACCAAGTGCTGGATTGTATGGAGCTATTTTCATCAGTTTCTTTGCTGCCCTTTTCGGA
Organism: Saprospiraceae bacterium; assembly: GCA_023299965.1. Taxonomy (GTDB): domain Bacteria; phylum Bacteroidota; class Bacteroidia; order Chitinophagales; family Saprospiraceae; genus JALZVN01. The sequence goes on from JALZVN010000382.1 coordinate 6,033, forward strand.
GGAACCAATACTCAGATTTCAGGACCTACTGCACCAATGACTGCATTGAGCATGATCATCATCGCGGGGATTATCTCTACTTTTGATGGAGAAGTTGAAAAAGCATTACCAGCGATTCTCATAGTTTTCATGCTGACAGGTTTATTCCAGGTTGTATTAGGTGTAGTGGGACTTGGTAAATATATCCGATACATACCCTATCCTGTAGTATCAGGTTTTATGACTGCCATAGGAGTCATTATTCTATTGACAAACATTTTGCCTGCTATTGGGTATTATCCAGATAAGGATGTAGAATATGTAAATACCTTTCAACCATTAGCACAGGAGTTGATTATGGAAAACATACTCAAAGAAGAAGCAGGTGAAGGTATTTTGATCTTGGATGATTTCAAAGAAACGATAAAACGTTCTGAGGCGATCACCGATGTGCAGATTTATAAAGAAGCACAAACCTTAGCCAAAAAGGAATCCTCGGGCGTATTAGGTGCACTAAAAATAATGCCATCCGCTTTTAAAAGTATTAACCTTCTTGAGCTGATCCTAGCGCTTAGTACTATCTTTATCATATTTGGTTTTAAGAAAATCACAACGAAGATTCCGAGCACACTTGTCGCTTTAGTAGTGATGTCAGGAATATCCATTGGCATGGGCTTAGATTATGTCAAGATTAAGGAGATACCCTATGGTTTTCCTTCTCCCAATTTGCAAATGTTTACGGAGTTTGATTTTGTAACGATTGCTCCGTACATAGTTACTGCATTTCTGTTATCCCTGTTAGGTTCCATTGATTCGTTACTTACCTCTGTGGTAGCAGATAATATGACAAAGACGCAGCACAATCCTAATAGGGAATTAATAGGGCAGGGAATAGGAAACTCTATTGCGGCCATTTTTGGTGGTTTGCCAGGAGCAGGCGCTACTATTCGTACAGTAGTGAATATCAATGCTGGCGGAAAGACTAGATTATCTGGTATGATTGCAGGTATCTTATTGCTTGTTGTCATGTTGGCTTTTTCAGGAGTGGCATCGCTCATCCCAGCAGCTGTTTTAGCTGGGATATTGATTACAGTGGGAATTAGTGTGATGGATTACAAAGGTCTTAAGGCGATTCCGCACATGCCTAAACCAGAGGTATTTGTCATGATAGTTGTACTCATCCTATCTTCTGTATGGAATCTTGTATATGCTGTAGGTATTGGATTGATAATGGCGTCTTTGATGTTTATGAAAAAGATTGGAGATTTGGCAGCAGATCAATCAAAAGTATCCTCATTGATGGATGAGCCTAGCTGGGCAGATGAAGTCGAATTTCCTGACAATCTAAGAGAAGAAGTGTTTATTAAACATGTAGAGGGGCCCCTCTTCTTTGGGTCGACAAGTGACTTTACAGCCCTGTCACAACAGATTCCAGAGACAGCATCTGTTGTGATCATCCGTATGGATCGTGTCCCCTATGTGGATCAAACTGGATTGTACTCCATGGAAGACCTAATAATTAATCTAGAAAAAAATGGTATTTCGGTACTTTTGACTGGAATAGTGAAGCAACCAAGATACATGTTAGAGCGGATCGATATTATTCCAGATCTTGTACCAGAAGATCACATCTTTGAAGATATAAGTACTTGTATCAATTGGCTACATGCAAACGTGGAAAACAAGTTCGATAAGAAATAAAAAAGCCTCTAGCTTCTAGCGTTTTGTGTCTAGTAACCCTAGAACCTATCGCTTAGCTCTTGTGAGTGACACTTGCTTACTGTCAGTAGAGTCATATAAGGAAGTAGCAAGGAGAATCTCAGAGATAGATTGTCGTGAATTTGCTGCGAGATGGTCTGTGGGTAGCCTGGGGTGTGAAACCCAGGTTAAATGATACGAGGATCCAAATTGGTGTGATTTCTTTAACTCGATGGGTATCGGGGCAAAATTTGAGTTTATGGATTTCCTCGTTTTAAAAGCAATATTATAAAAAATGATGCTAGCGAAAAAAGTATTTGTCAAGAGGAAATTAGATGACAACAAGTTGTGGCAAGTTTGTACATGCCTAAGAAAGCCCTCTCCAAAGCACTTCCTTAGCGCCCAATTGCTTGCAAAGATATCTAGATAAAACGAAAAAATAATCTGAAAGACGATTCAAGAAAATACTGATGTCGTTATGAGATTCTCCTAATTTAGATAGTGTTACTAACCTTCTTTCGGCACGTCTCGTGACGGTTCGCAAAATATGGCATAGAGATACCACTGGATGACCACCTGGCAAAATAAAATTAGTCAAAGCAGGAAGATCAGCTTGCATATTGTCAATTGAAGCCTCGATGATCACTGTGATAGCACTATCAAAATCCATTTTCATTTCAGGCTTATTTGGATCAGTAGCTAATATACTACCTGCATTGAAAAGACTGTTTTGAACTTGATAAAGTTCTTGAGCTATTTCGTCGTTGATGGCTTGATCTTTCAGATACCCCAAAAAGCTATTCAACTCATCTATAGTACCATAGGCTTCTAATCTTACGTCATCTTTGGAGACACGCGCTCCTCCGAATAGTCCTGTTGTTCCTTTGTCCCCCGTTTTAGTATATATTTTATTTGACATGTTTGATTTTGATGTTTGTTTTAGGGTTTGATTGCTGCTTGTTTTCTTTGTACCATTTTACATAATTAGCAATGCCCGTTTCAATATCCGTACTAGGCTTGTAGTCTATTAATTTTTTGGCTTTACTAATGTCAGCATAGGTGATCCTAACATCTCCAGCTTGTGACGGTAATTTATTGATATGGGCATCTTTACCACAGTTCTTCTCTATCAATGAAATCAATGCTCTAAGGCTGATGGTACTAGATTCTCCGAGATTAAAAACATTGTATCCTCTAAGCTTTTTCATAGAGCAGTTGATACCATGTACGATATCATCTACATAAGTATAATCTCGTTCCGAACTTCCATCCCCATACATGGGAATATCCTGACCATTCAAGATGGCATCTGTAAATTTGGCAATGGCCATTTCAGGTCTTTGTCCAGGTCCATAGACCGTGAAAAAACGTAGACAAAAGATGTCAAAGTTATAAAGATGATGATAGTTGTAGCAAAGGAGTTCTCCAGATTTCTTTGTAGCAGCATAAGGAGAAATAGGATTATCTACTGCATGTGCTTCTGAAAAAGGAGTTTCCTTATTGTTTCCATATACACTGCTCGAAGAACCAAAAACCATTTTCCTACACGCATATTTACGCATTGTCTCTAAGATATTTAGCGTACCCATTACATTTACATCGTAATATAATTGAGGATTCTGGATAGAAGGTCTCACTCCGGCTTTAGCAGCAAGGTGAACAACCATTTCAATCTTATGATTTGAGAAAATGGTATCCATATCTTGAACGCTTCGAATGTCCCCCTTGTAAAAGGTGAAGTTGTCGAAGGTAGACAGCATGTCGATATTGGCTTGCTTGATAGCCGGATCATAATAGTCATTAAGGTTGTCTATCACAATCACCTCTGATTTATTCTCAAGTAGATATTTACTTAATCTTGAACCGATGAAGCCAGCTCCACCTGTGACGAGTATTCTCATTCTATATTTTGTTTAAAACTGAACGCCATCCCTAATAAAGACGCCAGCACTGTAATCATATAAAAGATAACACTTAAACTGATAGCAAGATGTATTTCCAAAGGAAAATATTTAGCACCAGCGAGAAATGTTAACTCTCTTGCCCCTGCTCCTCCAAAAGTGATAGGTATAACCGCAGCGATGGAGGAAATAAGGAAGAGCGCAAGATACGCCAAAATGTGTTTAGATACTGTAAATGCGCATAATATTGCCCAGCAAGTGCCTAATTGTAGTCCTTGTATCACTAGTGATAGCCCTAAACTGGGCCAATAACTAGGAAAATGACTGGTAAACACCTTTTTCATCAGTAAATAGCTGATCAATAACCCCGAAAAGGCTAAAATGCCTAGTACTAGGGGTAGATGCTGACCGATATCCATTCGGTAAGTATATAGGCCTAATAAAGCCGAGAGCCACAACCCAAGCGCTAATAATCCAGATAGTCTATCAAAAAGAATGGCTTTGATCAGTTTTCCCTTACCGACTTGATGTGCTTTGTCTATGATGAATACCTTGTAGCCATCACCACCTATTCCACCTGGCAGCAATAGATTGTAGTACATTCCAATTAGATAAAGCCGCCAGTTGTAGGCATTGCTCAGTTGAACAGTGACATCTCTCCAGAAGTACTGTAATCGCAAAGAAGATACATATTGGGACAATAGAAATAGAATAAAAGCCAATACAATCCAGAGTGGGCTTACGGTTTGAAGCGTCTCCCACAGTTTTGGTCCATCTATCTTTTGGTACACGAAGTACAGAATTAAGATAGAGATGAGGATTTTTAATATCGGTTTTAGCGCTTTCATTTGCTATTTACTCCGCCTCCGCTTTGGAC
>JALZVN010000383.1 GCA_023299965.1 Saprospiraceae bacterium
TACTGCAGATGTCGGCTCCAACATTGATGGTTATATCTTCTAGACAATTGATTACTGGCGCATCTACATCTGCCACAAAAACGTCAAATCGACAAGTGTCGGTGGTTCCGAATATATCGATCGCAACAAATTCATTTCTTGTAAAGCCTGGAGGAAATACGCCTCCACTTGGGATTCCTTGAGTCTGAAATATAGAATCTCCATTGCAAGGTTCTAAAATGAAAACATCATAATCCACAGCAGCGCCACAATCGTTGGTCTGACTAGTAGTATCTATATTGGTTGGGCAGATTAAAAAAGGAGATACGCCAAAGCTGACATTGACATCAAAGCTACAAGAGGTGCTATTGCCTGCTGGATCTGATAATTCAAATGTGTTGGTAGTGGTACCCGCTGGGAAGGCTCCACCGCTTTCTATTCCAGCTGTTTGTTGGATAGAAAAATCTGAGGCTCTCAGTTTTAAGACTAAATTGAAATCCGGTTGGCCAAAGGTGGCAATATCTATAGGGTCAGGAATATTACATCCTGGACTGGCTATAAAAGAAGGCGCAGACTGTCCGCCACCAACATTGTAGCCTGGCACTTGCGCTATATCAAATGATGGAGCTACTAACTCAACCACTATCATTTGGCTATTGTCTACTAGGATGTCAGCTGGAATGGTAAAAATACCACCTGAAAGAATAGGAACGGTAGCTTGTAGACTTTCTATCAAAGTCATATTTGCGTATAACAGGGGACCAGTTAGCGAATAGATATTCACAGTAATTAATGGTTCAGTGCTGGCGAAGCCAACTCCGACATCCACTCCAGTAAGAAATACTTGTGAAGGCAAACCTGATTGCGAAAGGTCAAAAACACGTAGGTGACTGGTTTCCACATCGCCGTTACAACTAAAGGCAACTATATCGTCATCTGAGAAATTCTGGCTTAAGTCAAATTGAGAAATCGGGCAACTATTTGTGTTAAAGCCAACGTTATAATCCAAGACTGCTTCGCAATCCCTACGACTAGGCAAAATCGTATCGATATTGGGAGGACAAACGATGTCCGGTAGACTAATGGAAAAATCATTTACATCACATTCTTTATCCATTATGACGGTTAGATTGTCATTTGGATCAATATTTAAGGGAATGTCTGTATAGAAGCTTGATAATAAGAGCTTTGGTAGCAAAATTGCTATTAGTAGCGTGAAAAATGTCCTCATACTTTTTAAATAAATCGATTTAATAATGATGGTCACAAGTTAGGGACAAATGAAGTGAAATTTGTCCACAAAATGTGATTTTATCTATTTTGATCAAATTAGAGGACCGCTTAAATGAAATTGTAAAGAAACAAGCGTTATTTAATTGTTAGACCTGATAGTATTCGCTATTTTTGTAATGTATTCTGAAAAGATCAGAATTTTACAACTTAGTACTATACTTAATGGGCTAGGTAGTAACATATTAATATAGAAGATTATAACATTCCCATGATTGCTAAGAGGAAAATTCGGCTGCGAAATTTATCCTATAGGCTTTTGATGTCTATGGTGCTGGGATTCTTATTGCTAATTAATAACTTCTCTCTTAAAGCCCAATTCTCTCAAGATTGGGATCTCTTTTATGGTAGTAACAATTTTGATGAATTGCTTTCCGTCGTTGAACTGGATGATGGATATGTATTTGGTGGCTCCGCAACCTCTTCTACAATGGGAGATTCTCCTCAAACTGCTGGATCTTCTGATTATTGGATATACAAAACAGATTTTGAGGGCAATATTCTTTGGAATTTTACTTACGGTGGATTTGGTATAGATAATCTTCAAAACCTAATTCAAACAGATGATGGTGGTTTTATCATGTGTGGATTTTCATTTTCAAATACGGGTGCTTTCAAGTCTCAGGATTCAAGAGGAGATCGAGATTTTTGGATAGTAAAGGTTGATGAAAATGGCTTGTTTACATGGGATTTGACTGTAGGGGGAGATCAGGAGGAATTTCCAACAACAATTGTTCAATTACAAGACGGTTCTTATTTCGTTGGAGGTTGGACACAGAGTTTAGTAAGTGGAGAAGTTTCTACACCGACGAGAGGAGGGATGTTTGATTATTGGTTGGCGCACATAGATCCGAATGGGGTATTTTTGAATGACCACAGACTAGGAGGTGCAAATGCAGATCAGTTATTTGATATTTATGAGTTGCCAGATGGTGATATTTTATTGTCAGGCTTGTCTAGTTCCAACATCGGTGGCGAGAAGTCAGAAGATAGATATGGAGGTTTTGATGCCTGGGTAATTCGAATGAACATTAACGGTAATATAGTGTGGGATAGAACGTATGGGGGAGCTCAAAATGAGCAAGGATGGTCCATTGCTATGGCGCCTGATGGGAATATTTTGATTGGAGGATTTTCGGATTCGGGGATAAGTGGCAATAAAACAACGCCAAATATAGGTGGCGCAGATTATTGGCTGATCAAAATAGATGAAGCAGGAAATAAGATATATGATCGAACTTTTGGAGGTGCTCAAAGTGATGAAGTAAATGAACTTAAGGTAAATGAAAAAGGACTTTACTATCTCGGAGGACGATCTCAATCTGGAATAGGAGCGGATAAATCAGAAAGTAATAGAGGAAATTGGGATTACTGGTTAATTATTGTCGATGATGATGGTAATGTATTTTATGATAAGACCTTAGGAGGAGATGATATCGATAATTTGAGTGATTTTGAGATCTTAGACACCGGCGGAATCCTTTGCGCTGGTTTTACAGCGAGTGACACAAGTGGGGATATTACCGATGTAAGTAATGGGATAAATGATAACTGGGTGGTAGTTTTAGAATGTACTTTGGATCAATTCCTAGATATTGGAGAGGATCAAATGGTTTGTGAATTTACCTCTCAAGTCTTATCTGCTAATACCAACCAACCCAATATTTGCTCTACGATATGGAATGATGGAGACACAGAGGTGGACCGTAATTTTTTTATCGATGAGGATGAATCTTTTTCTGTGATGGTAAAAAACATATATGGATGTGTCGCAGAGGATACGATAGATTTTACCATTTTTGATGCTCCAGAGTTTGATTTAGGGGCTCCTTTAATAAGTCTTTGCATAGGTGAAGATACTTTAGTGACGACAGGTCTAAATGAATTGAATAATACTTTCTTATGGGATGATAATAGTACGGATAGTGAACGAGTTCTAGTCACTCCTGGTAGTTATGAGTTGACGGTGACAGATCTGGTTGGTTGTACTTTTGCGGATACCATTAGGATAGAGAACTATGCTCAACCTACAGCCGACTTAGGACCTGATTTGACTTTTTGTGAAGGTGAGATTAATAGTATTTCCGTTTCTGATTCAGGTCCTACATATATTTGGTCTGAGCCTAATGCTAATGTTCCAAGCCTTACTATAAATGAATCGGGAACTTATTCAGTGACCGTCACGAATGAGGATGACTGCTCTAGCGAAGACTCCATTGTTGTGATTGTCAATGATAGACCTGATATGAATCTAGGTGCCGATATGGTGATTTGTGAAGGAGAGATCGTGATGCTTGATGCCACTGCCTTGGCTTGCCCAACATGTGCATACGAATGGGAAGATATGTCTACTAATCCAATGCGGGATGTGAGTCCATTTTTTAATACTACCTATACTGTAGTGGTGACGGATACAGATAATATGTGTACCAGACAAGATGGGTTAACGGTGAGTGTATTGCCGAGATCTATTATAAGGGTTAATGATTTGACCTGTAATCCGGCAGAAGTTAGAAACGATACTGTCATTGGGACCAATCAATTTGGTTGTGATAGTTTGACTATTTTCAATATAGTTGGACTGCCATCTGATACTTTACGCTCTAGCATAGGTGTGTGTGACTCTTTGGATGTTGGGGTAGATACCATAGTCGGAGTTAATATTTTTGACTGCGATAGTCTCAATATTATATCTTCATTTTTACTTCCATCTACTTTAGAAAATATTTCTGGAGGTACATGCGATATCGAAGAGGTCGGTATAGATACTATGGTATTTGAGAATGAGTTTGGCTGTGATAGTACTATTATCCAAGAGCTAATCTTACTTCCTAGTACAGAGTTTACTTTTGAATTTGTAAGTTGTGATCCAGATGAAGTAGGAGTAGATACAATGATTCTCACCAATGAGTTTGGCTGTGATAGCACAATTATTACTGTAGTACGCCAAATTTTATCCGACACGATTCGTCTCAATGAATCTGTTTGTTTGGATAATGAAGTGGGTATGGATACGCTTATATTGACAAATGATGTAGGCTGTGATAGTTTGATTATTACAAACTTTTTCAAAGTCTTGTCCGATACAATTGTCTCCATTGATTTCACTTGCGATCCAATGGAAGTGAGAAATGATACTGTATTTATTCAAAATCAATTTGGTTGTGATAGTCTTATTGTTGATATTGTTAATCAGGCCCCGAGTACAGAAGAAGACGTACTTATTATGACTTGCGATGTCAATCAAGTGGCAAGAGATACCATTTTTGAGATAAATATATTTGGTTGCGATTCTATTATCTATCAGAATTTCCAGCTTTTACGAAGTGATACTGTTATACTTCAGGACTTTGTATGTGATGCCTCTGCGTTCGTAGACACCAGTTTCTTGATTAATTCTTTGGGTTGTGATAGTTTGGTTATTACTGAATTTGAAGAGGCTAGATCTGATGAGATTATGTTAGATGGATTTACTTGTGATGAAAATCAAGTAGGAATCCAAGTGTTTAATTTAGTGAATCAATTTGGCTGTGATAGCATCGTCACTATAGATTTTGATTTAGTAGAAATGCAGGTCACTGTGTTTGAAGAGAACACATGTGATCCATCTCAGTTTATGCCCGATACATTAATTTTTCCTACTGATCAATGTGATAGCCTCGTGATCATAAACTACAATGTACAGTTAGAGAATGAAACGATAGTACCCTTGGTAAGCTGTGATATGAATGACGTAGGTACAAGTACAAATGTATTTACTAATCAATTTGGTTGCGATAGTACGGTAATCTCAGTAGTAGAATTTGCTGAAGAGGATATTACAAACCTCACAGAGTTTGAATGTGGTCAAGTAGATACGTTGATTCAAGAAGCTTTATTTACCAATCAGTTTGGTTGTGATAGTATAGTGATAACTACGACCTTACCTGGTTTGGATACTACCTTGAACTTGTCAACTGTCTGTGAAGAAGGAGAATTATTTGAGATGGAAACGGTTTTTACTTCTGTTGATGGTTGTGATAGTATAGTGATTGATAGAGGGATGCTGTCTGACAATTTTGAAACTGTATTTGATATTTTTACTTGTGATGAAAATATGGTAGGAAGTACTTCCTTGAACTTTACTTCAGTGGAAGGATGTGATAGTATTATTATCTTCAATACGCTTCTAGGAGAAATTGAGATTGTTCAAGATGTACGCAATATTGCGTGTGGGGAAACGGCGACGGGTGAAATCACTGTCCAGGGTAACGCGGGTCAATTGCCTTATTTATACAATATTGATGGAGGTGCATTTAGCCCTCAGCGAGTATTTGAAAATTTAGAAATTGGTGTTTACCAAATCGGAGTACAAGATGCAGATGGTTGTGAATCTTTTATAGAAGCTGAAATCACAGAAGTGACTGGCGTAGATATAGAAGAACTTCCAGATTTTGTAGAACTAGACTTTGGAGATCCACTGATTTTGGATCCTATTATCAATGGTGAATTCACAGAATTCTTTTGGACTGGAGTAGATAGTTTGATTTGTGAAACTTGTCTAGGACAGAACTACGTGCCTCTTACTAGTGGTACCCTTACCTTTAGTGTCATCAGTATAGAAGGGTGTCGAGAAAGACATCAGGTCTTGATTGCAGTAGTAAAGAACTATGACGTCTTCATTCCGAATGCATTTTCTCCAAATGACGATTCTATCAACGATTTTTTCACAGTATTTGGAGGAGACAACGTTACCTCGATTAGAAATCTGAGTCTATACTCTCGTTGGGGAGAACTTGTTTTTGAAAGAGAAGACTTTCTTCCTAGTGTGGAGTCGAGTGGATGGGATGGAAGACTGAGAGGTGAGCCAATGAGTCCAGGTGTTTTTGTTTATAAAGCAAGAGTAGAATTTTTTGATGGTACTATTGAAGAATTCGAAGGAGACTTTAGCCTTATTCGTTAATAATAACATGTTTCTCGTCATATTAGGCTTCTAAAAGTGTCATATCGCGAAATTGGCGAAGTTTTGGGAGTATATTCTCTAACAACTTGTTAATTTTGGGTAATATGTATATCCATACGTTACAATACATACGTTTGTAAGTCAAAATAACTACTGAATGGATTTTGGATACCTTATCAATATATTATTAAGAGGGAAATGGCTCATCATGGCTGCTGTTATTGCACCTGCTGTAGCCGCTTATCTTTATGTGGATGCGCAAGATAGAACCTATAAGTCTGCGACCACTATTTCAACAGGACTATTAGACCCTGCTGGATTTAATCCGGATGATCCAGGAGCGTATATTTCTTCAGAGATACTAGATATTAGTTTCAATAACCACACTGAAAAAATTCAGAGTGAGTCAATGAAGCGTTTGCTTTCTTTCAAACTTTTGATTCATGATTTGGCTGGAGAAAAATCTCCATTTAGAACACTGGAAGAGGAGGGAATAGAAAGTATCAAAACAATTAATCTGCAATCACTTGTAAAGTCTCTTGAAGAAAGGATAGAAGCGCTAGATGGTTCACAGTTTGAAAGACAAGAAGAATTGGATTACCTAGAAGTGGCTCGTGCTTATGAGTATGACAGAGAGTCTATCGATAATGTATTAGTAGTATATAGAAAAGGTAAAACAGATTTATTGGGTATCGATTTCGAAACAGAAGATCCATTTTTGTCTGCCTTTTGCGCAAGTACATTAGCGGATTTGTTTTTGGTGGTTAATAAGTTTGAGCAAGAGAAGACTTATGTAGAGGATTTTGACTTTGCTAAGGCAGATACAGACAAGAAAAAAGCAGCTTTGGATTCATTAAGATACAGTTTGAATAATTATCGAATCAAGCACGGTTTGCTTAATATCTCGGATCAGGCGCAGGATATCATAAAGATAAAAAGTGAACTAGAGCAATTAAATACAGAAAGCGCGATCGAAATTGGATCTAGCGCGGAGTCTATAAAGACTATTGATTCGTATCTAAACAAGGCGGATATCAATGTTATCAGAGACAAAGTAGATAAAATTGCCACTAGTGAAGATGTTACTTATTTTACTAATGAAATAGCAGTACTAAGAGACGAATATATTGATAATCCTAGTGAAAAAATATATTCACAAATAGAAGCTTTACAAAGAGAGAAAATTAATACCTATGAGAGAATGGCGAAGCAAGAAAGTGAGGATTTAGGGAATATAAATAAGGATCTTTCAAAAGATTTGTTAGCCACTAAGATTGAGAATGAATTGATTAATTCGGCAGGCGTAGCTTCCAAAGAAGCAATTACTGCAGCTTTAGCAAGAAAAAATAGTGAAGCAAGAACATTGTTAACACATTACTCTAGAGTAGATAAGTTGACAGGGGATATGAATATTGCTACAGATGCCTATGAAACGGCAAAAGATATAGAAAATGAAGCTAAGGTAGCCTTAACTAAGGCAGCTTATCCATTAGCTATCCGTGAAAAAGCAAACGTGGCCGATGAGCCTCAGTCTTCATTAAAGGCAGTGATTACTGCTTTCTCTGGTGTAGTAGGAGGAACCTTTGCCACGCTAGCGCTTTTGATGTTGGCTTTTATGGATAATAGCCTAAGTAATACGCATCAGTTTAGAAAATTCAGTGATATCGATTTGATTGGAACGTTGAATGAGTTGAAGCAAAAGAATGTAAATCTAAAAGAGTTATTTGGGTCAGAATTAAAGAATCCACCTCTTGAGGTATTTAAAGAGTCAGTACGTTCATTAAGACACGAAATAGAACAAACTGATAAAAAGGCATTTCTCTTTACGAGTACGAAGGAACAACAGGGCAAGACCTTTTTGATTATCATGCTAGCACATGCACTTACTTTGAAAGGGAAAAAGGTCTTACTTATAGATACTAACTTCAAGAATAACTCTCTAACTAGAATGTTTGGGGAGAATAATATGAAGAACAAATTGACTTCTCGTTTACTTGGAGAAGCCAACTTAGATAAAGAATTCGAGACGAAACATGCCAATAGTGCGAGTAGCATGTTCAGCATGGAAAACGTTGATATCCTTGGGAATAGGGGAGGTATGTCTTCTCCTTCTGAGTTGTTTGCAGGAAAGGAATTCAGAAAACTCCTTGAAAATTTTACCAATACATACGATTATATCTTTTTAGAAGGACCTGCGTTAAATAAATATGCAGATTCTAAGGAATTGATTGAATACGTGGATAAGGTAATCACAGTATTTTCAGCGAATAACAGTGTAGACGCGGCGGACAAGAAGTCAATTGACTATCTGCAAAAGGTAAATGGCAAACTGATGGGTGCTGTGCTCAATAAGCTGGATATGGCTAATTTGAACTAGGCAGACCTCATTACGCACTTTTATCAACCTACTATTATTAATCACCTTGAGTGCGAATGGCAGAAAGTGAAAAGTCATACTGGATAAAATCTGGTATCATTACTCTATTAGATAGATTCTCCATGTTGGTCTTCGGATTTTTGGGTTTCTACCTATTGATAAGGATATATGATAAAGAGGTTTTTGGCTATTGGGTCTTATTCCTTAGTACGGTTACGTTCTTTGAGGTAGGTCGCAATGGGTTGATCCAAAATGGATTGGTAAAGTTTCTCACGACTGCCAAAACAGATGATGAAAGAGGGCGGATATCTACGGCCTCTATGGTTCTAAACATTATCCTTTCTTTTTTTAATGTTATTGTATTAATTATCCTCGTTGCTATTGGACCTTTATTTGTTTCCTGGTTCCAAGCAGAAGTCATTCAAGATTTAATCTATATCTACACTATTACCACATTGGTAATGATTCCGATGCAGCATTTTATTTTTGTGCAGATAGCTCATTTGGACTTCAAAGGTCCCATGGTGGCTAATTTTGTGAATAAAGGAGTATTGTTCTTTTTTATCGCTTATTTATTTTTGAGTGCCTCTCCTATGCCTCTAGTATACCTTGCTTATGTACAAATTATTGGAGCGATTGGAGGATCATGCATTGCTTTTTATTTTGCTAGAGAATATTACAGATTCAGTAAAGAAATTGACTGGGCTTGGGTATCAAAACTATATAAGTACGGAAGGTTTACCTTTATGACCAACCTTAGTACCATGCTATATAAGAGTATCGACACTTGGATGCTTGGTGCCTTACTTTCATCTACTAGTGTAGCTTTGTATAATTTGTGTATGAGAGTCAATAATTTACTGGAGGCACCGACACAAGCTATTGCACAGATAGTATTTCCACAGTCCGCAAAAAAAGGAGAATCAGAAGGACCAGAAGCGATTAAGAAACTGTACGAAGGAGCTGTTGGAGCAATCTTGGCTTTAGTTTTACCTGCAGTTCTATTTGTATTCGTTTTTCCAAATTTCATAGTGAAATTTCTAGGTGGAACAGAATACGTGGAAGCCGTTCCTATACTAACGATAACAGTGTTTTACGCCTTGTTTTTACCTTTTGCAAATCAATTTGGAACCATACTTGATTCTATCGGTAAGCCACAAACCAACTTAGTATTTACACTGCTAGGAGCATTGATAAATATCGTATCCAATTTCTTTTTTATTACGCGTTATGGCGTTATTGGAGCTGCCTATGGAACGATTACAACTTATGTGGTAACTTTTGTGCTCAATCAAGTTGTGCTCAATAAAATGTTCAAAATTACGTGGTGGAAAGCTATAGTGGCAATACCCAACTTCTACATGATGGCCTTTGGAATTATTTTTGGTAGAAAGAAAGTAGAACCTCTTCAACCTGGTAATCAGAAACTTACTACTAAGAAAGAGGATGAATTGGTAAATAAGTAAACATGTTGTTATACTCATGAAGCAGAACATAGATATCATATATTTTACTCTATTTAGATGGAAAAGTGAATTTTCATCTATCTCTCATGCGTTTGGCAAAGAACTAGCTAATCAAGGATCAAGAGTATTTTATATAGGACACCCATTCACTTACAAATATTTATTGTCTTCAGAAAACCGTGATTTATTAAATGGATCATTACCGAGTTCTCTAAAGTGGTCTGAAGAAAAGGTTGAAAATATATCGCCTAATTTTCACTCCTTGATTCCACCATTGGTCATGCCTATCAATTGGATGCCACCTGGAAACCTATATGAATTTTTTCTTCGTAGAAATGAAGAAAAAATTAGAAGTGCTATAGACGATATAATTGCCCAATTTGATATCAAAGAGTATGTATTGATCAATTGTTTTGATCCTTTTTTTCCGGATATAGCTTCTAGAAAATTACCACCATTGGTCAATATTTATCAGTGCGTAGATGATATTTCGCAGAATGCATATACCCTGAGGCATGGACTAGAACTTGAGAAGAGACTTGCAAGAGCAGCAGAACTCGTATTGGTGACCAGTACCAATTTGAAACAGGTGATGTCTTCATACAACGATAACATTGAGATATTACACAATGCTGCTGATGTAGATAATTTTAGCAGAGCGATGACGGATACCTTTGAACGTCCTGCAGAGATAGCACATGTAGAAGGAGACATCATAGGTTTTACTGGAGCTTTAGATCCTGTAAGGATTAACTATGATTTATTGACTGCTATTGCAGATGCCTATCCAGATAAGACATTGGTATTGGTTGGACCATATCAGCAAGAATTGGTAGATAAAGCAGGTTTAACAAAGAGGGGGAATATAATCCTTACTGGCTCAAAACACATTTCTATGTTGCCGCAATATGTGCACTTTATGGACACATTAATAATTCCTTTTTATTGTAATCAATTGACTAAGAGTATTTACCCTTTAAAAATAAATGAATACCTTGCTTCTGGAAGGTCGGTGATATCTACTAATTTTTCTGTAGATATAGTCGGTTTTAAAGAGGTTATACATCTAGTAGACTGCGATGAGGATTTTATTGGGTGTATCCCAGCTGCTATAGAAGATAAAAGTCCGACAGCAATTGCGGAAAGAGTCGCGGTGGCAAAGACGAATACATGGGAAAAGCGCGTTCATCAATTTTGGAATATTATTAATGAGCAAAACGAAGCGGAAAAGCAAGTGAATAATCACACATTAGCATTAAAGAAAAGCAGCAATATTGATGAGCTTTCTTAGAGATAAAATAAATACAAGTCCTGGGTTCAAAAGATTTGCGCACCGTTTACTCGTGCCCAAAGATGACTACCGTCCAAGATGGTGGGTGCGTAAATTGTTCAACCCGCTATTCGTATATAAGAAGGGGAAGAGAACTTCTATTAGGTCTACTGCTAGGATGGATATCCTGCCTAAGTACCTATTTTATCTTGGCAACGCTGGGATTATAGAAGACTATACTGTTATTAATAATGTTCTTGGCGACGTGATCATAGGAAACAATTCCCTCATCGGACTTAGATGCACCGTAATAGGACCGGTAGAAATAGGCAATGATGTTCTTTTGGCGCAAAACATTGTACTTTCTGGTCAAAACCACGGTTACGAAGATATCTCGATGTCAATACGAGAGCAAAAGAGTATCACAAAAAAGATTGTAATAAAAGATCAGGCATGGATAGGCGCAAATGCAGTAATAGTGGCTGGAGTGACAGTAGGAAAGCATAGTATAGTGGCGGCTGGATCTGTTGTGACAAAGGATGTTCCTGATTTCTCCATTGTAGGAGGGAATCCAGCCAAAATATTAAAGCAATACAACGCAGAGACTAAAGATTGGGAGAGAATTAAGAAAAGCTACGTGTAGTTATATTCTTGGCGACCTGTTTATTAGTCTGGAATTTCAAGCCTCAATAATTATCGGAGTACCATGCCTAAAGTACTTCTTTCATTCTTAGCCTTGTCATTAACAAGTTCTTGACAAAATCAATTGGGCACAAAATACAAAACAGCTTAAATTGGCTATTTTTGTAGAAATATAATTTATATGAGTAATAAAGATAAATTTGAACTTACGCAGCAGGAAAAACTAATAGAGTTTTTGGGGTATATAGTTCCTTTATTACTCCTGGTAGCACTTTTCGCCAAAATAGTAATCTTTTAATTTTACACGCATGTCATCAGTAGCTGCCTTATCGGAATGGGTACGTACCAAAGTCGTGGTGGAGAAATTAAATAATCCACTTGGATTCCTGTTGATTATAGGGATAACTGGATTTCTAGGTCTTGCCATCGGATTTCTAGGCATCAAGATGGGCGTATTACTTTTCGCTGCGATAGTGGGCATACCTTTAATGTTGTGGATGTTTGTGAATGAGCAAGTTGGCTTAGCTGCTTGCCTCGTTATTGGATTCCTAATACAATTGAGTTATAAATTTGGAGATTATCCAGTGGGGACGATGCTCGATGGCCTGACCATGTTTTTGGTAGTGACTGTACTTGTGAAGCAAATCCAGAAACCAGATTGGGGGTTTGCTAAAAGTCCAATTAGTTACTACATCATAGGTTGGATGGCATATAGTTTTATCCAAGTGTTGAACCCAATGGCTCAGTCATTACTAGCATGGGTATACACCGTGCGTTCAATGACCTTGTTGATTTTACTGTATTTTGTTTGTTGCTACTCTTTCAGCTCGCTAGCGCGTATCAAATGGGTACTCAAATTAACTATAGCGCTAACCTTGGGCGCGGCGCTTTATGGATTGAAACAAGAATGGTTAGGACTAGCAGATTGGGAACGAGCATGGTTATATGCAGATCCTTTACGAGCGGAACTAATTGTACAATGGGGGAGAGAAAGAGTGTTTTCTATCTTTTCTGATCCTACTACTTTTGGAATATTGATGGCCTATATGGCAGTGTTCTGTGTTATTCTGGGATTAGGTGCTTTTAAGCCTTGGCAAAGAATAGTGTTGATAGGATCTGCAGTAGCAATGGTTTTGTCCATGGCATATGGAGGGAGTCGTACCCCAGTAGTATTGATACCAGCTGGATTTGTGTTTTATGTAATCCTGACGCTTCAGACGAGAGTAATGCTCTTCACAGGGGTGTTTTTTATATTTGGTACGGCCGCCATGATGAAGGGGACATCTAACCCTGTTATGCTTAGAATTCAATCTGCGTTTAATCCCTCAAAAGATGCTTCTTTTGAAGTACGGGAGAAGAGTCAGGAGATGATTAAGCCATTTATCCAAAAGCATCCTTTTGGTGCGGGTATGGGTACTACAGGTATTTGGGGGCGCCGTTTTTCTCCTAATCACTGGTTGGCAGATTTTCCACCAGATAGTGGATATGTACGGGTAGCGGTAGAGATGGGCTGGATAGGATTGATCCTTTACATGGCCTTGCTTTTCAAGATACAACAGCAAGGGGTGTACTACTATATTCGGGTAAAAGATCCCCAAATCAAAACCCTATACTTGGGTTTAAATGTGATCGTATTTTTATTGATAGTAGCTAGTTTCCCGCAGGAAATTATAATTTTGCTACCCACCAGTATTATTTTTTATATTACTGCAGCGGCTATTGTGCGATTGAAAGATTTTGACCCCGCCTTTAATGAAGCCATTGCCGCTGAGCAAGAAGCTTTAGCCCTTAGCCAAGAAAAAGAATTGTCTACTATAGATTAATAAAACCATCACACTAAAATATTATGAACCGAAGAGTGAACTTAATATTATCCGTTCTGCTTGCTGTACTTTGCACTGTGCAAACTACCCAAGCGCAAGAAGTCAATGTAGATACCCTGGTCTATCC
>JALZVN010000384.1 GCA_023299965.1 Saprospiraceae bacterium
CAATTTTCAGAACAGCTTGGTGGTGTAAGGTAATTATTGATTTCCTATACCCAAATGTAATCTCATGATATTTTTACGATTCATTTTGAGCCTTGTATGCGGGAATAGCCTTCACAAGGGATCAAATATGCTTTTTATTAACTATGTATATCCCTGAAATTGTGTAACTTGCACCATATATCACAACAAATATATACTATGTTTGGCAGAAGAAACGAAGCAAGTCATGATGCTCCACCATCATTTTTACGCTCTCTATTTACCTTGCTTATAGCAGGGGCATTTCTATTTCTCGGATACAACCATTATAAAAAGATTAATGGAGGAAGTGGTGTCGCTGACATATTTACGCCAAAAGGAGGACAATACGAGAAAAAAGATTTCAAAGTAAAGTATAGACCTAGTGATTTCGTCTACAAAATAGATGACGCCTACACCATGGAAATACTATCAGATCCTACTAATAAGCGAAGGGAGTTCAATAACTTTTTGTACGAATACAACATGGCTTTGGTCAGCCACATGGGTAAGCGAATGGGCTTTACGGATAGTCTAATGATCAGTGCCAGAGACCGCTACAATGACCACCATGCCTACGTCAAAGATCTTTACTATAAGGATTTCATGAAGTTGCGAACCAGCTCTAGTAAGCAAACAGATACTTGGTATCGTGAGGACAACGCTAAAGCTGTAGCTGCATTTAACGAAGTCAGCTCTAAATATACCTGCTTTATCGTGAACCATATCTTGACTAGTATCTTAGAAACGCCCGATGGCTATCTAAAAGTCGAGGGACGTAGTATTAATGAACCCTGTAGTATTGCCCTTGAAGAAGGCATAGCCCCCATGATAAACCGCCTTAAAGAAAAGGCGGTTATAGATGATTTTACCCGCTCAAGAGGCTTACTTTCAGAAAAAGTAGAAACTACTATTTCTGAATTAGCGACCATGGAAATAAGAGACAAGAAGGGGCTGCAACGTAAACTTCAAAGTAAGGTGATGGGCTACAATGTATCTTCTACTGAGATTGATATTTCGGCCATTAGTATTCTCAAAGCGGGTTTCAAACTAGACGAATATTTTGATATCAAAATGTATAGTCAAGGCAAACGTTTAATAGTAACCCTCCCCCAGCCCAAAATACTTTCACATGAAGTATATCCTCGAATTGATAAATTAGATGTTGGATGGATGCGGAGTATCAAGGATGAAGACTTCAATAAGAATTTTAATCTTTTAAGAGAAGAATTTAGAAAAGATGCACTCAAGAGTGATATTTATGATAAATCTAAAATAAAGGTAAAAGAAATTCTACACATACTCTTAAGCCCACTGCTATCTGATGGTTATGAGATGGAAATTCGCTTTGAGGGACCAAATCAACCCATTTCTCTCCAAAACTAGCTGAAAATAGACCTTTTTTCAGCGTGTTATTCCAATACCAATGATTTTTGGCAAGAATATGGTTCTTATTACCTTTGCACTTCGGAACTATACAATCTTTCCCCGGAATACATAAAAAGCTATTAAACTCAGGAAATGAATTTTCATTCAAAGATATTGTGTACGTTGGTACTTGTACTCTTTACGTGTGCTCAATCCATTGCTCAAATGCCGGATGTCCACACTACAAATAACGCTAAGCAATCGTTAATAATAGCCCAAGACCTGCTCTCCATTGGTAAAAACAAACAAGCTATAAAACAACTAAAACACACTATCAAAGTCAAAAACGATTTCGCTATTGCTCACCGACTCTTAGGAAAAGCATATTACGATACAGATCAATTTGAATTAGCAATATACGCACTTGAAAACTCTTTTGAATACGATCGCAAATTATCAAGGGCTGCATTTTTTGAAGTAGGAGATTCTTACTTGCGACTCTTCAATACAGAAAAGGCAGAGTACTACTTAGGTATTTATCAAGCCATGGAGGGAAAGCGGTATGCTAATGCACAAAAGGAAAGTGGTTTAGAAAAATCTTATGATGATTTTTATGAAGCTAAATTAAGAAACCTTGCCTACATTGAAGCCCTAGACACGACTTTAAAATCAACCACTATATACCCCTTGACAACTGTCAATTCTAAAGACAATGAATATCTCCCTAGTTTGAGTAATGATGGTCGGTACCTGCTGTTTACCAGAAACTATGATGAGAAACAAGAAGATATTTTACTTACCAAAAGGACAGATACAGGATGGGGAGAGGCCAACAAAAGTGTAATTAACATCAACACCTCCAAAAATGAAGGAATGGCCAAATTTGAGCCACATAATAGAACGGTTTACTATGCGGGCTGTCAGAGAAGTGAAGACAATATGGATTGCGACATCTATGTAAGTGAATTTGCGGACGGTCAATTGAATAATGAAATTATACCGGAAGGATCTCTAAATTCTCATTCTTGGGATTCACAGCCTTCCATTACTTGTGATGGGCAAACCATATATTTTGCCAGCACCAGAGAAGGAGGGCTTGGAGGATCTGACATTTGGTACAGCGTCAAAGGGAAGGATGGTAAATGGGGACAGGCCCAAAATGCTGGAGTGAATATCAATACTGCTGGAGACGAGGAAGCGCCATTCATAACCAAGGATGGTGTTCATCTATATTTTACTTCTAATTTTCATCCAGGTCAGGGAGAAGGAGACTTCTTTGTCTGCAAGTTAGAAGATGGACATTGGAGTAAAGCCGTCAATATGGGCTACCCTATCAATTCTCCTGCTAAGGAACTAGGCCTTTTCGTTACTGATGATGCGAAACATGTATATTTCGCCTCTGCTAGAGAAGGCGGAGACGGTGGATTAGATTTATATTTTGCTGAATTACCAGAATACCATAGACCCAAAAAAGTATTCCCCGTTGTGCTCAAGATTATAGACAAAACCAGCAGAGAAAAAATACCTAATCAGCAAGTTATTGTTGGCGCAGACAACAAGAAACGAACCCTTAAGAGTAATGACGAGGGTCTAATCTACATGTGCTTAGAAGCCAATAAAGCCTATTCCTACAGGATCAGTAGAGACGGATACAAGTTTTACGTAGAAGCACACTTCCTAGAAGAATACATTTTAACTGCTGCACAAACCTTATATCTTGAGATAGAACCCAATTCGGTCAAGCCAGAATACATTGGAGAAGATCGTCATACCAAAACGATTGTGCAAGTATATTTTGATGTAGACTCTTCTGAAATACCTAGTGCTGATATCGAAAAACTTGATCGACTTGCTAGAATCATCAATAAATATGATGACTGGAATGTTCAGGTTACTGGTTTTGCGGATAATACTGGGAACGCGGACTATAATCAGACGTTGTCGGAAAAACGAGCTAGTTCTGTCATAGACTATTTATCAAAAAAGTGTAGCCAAGAAATGTCTCAGAAAGTAGAAGCATTTGCCCAAGGATCTGTCGGAGGAGTACTTACAGAAGAAGAAAAAAGACAAAGTCGAAGAGTAGATGTGATTCTTTCTCGCTAAGTGCCCAACTCACTACAAAGATATATCCCCCATAGTAGACACAAAAAAGTAATTCTAACCCCTTAAAATTGCGTATTTCATCTATTATAGACAAAAATTTATATGTGTGAATTTAAGATTTTCCATTTGGAATGTTCCGCAAATGCCCTTATTTTGGGAATTCATGATTCAGACTAAAAACAGCACCAGTGGGCGACGATACTAAGAACACAAATTCCCCCTCCCCATATAAAATTTCAAAATCTAAGGTTTTCTTCGCAGCGAGCATTTTCGCCTTGTGCATACTCGTTGTTAGTAAGATAGGAGCAAATAAGAACCAAAGTACAGCGCTTATCTATGCCGGAGAGGAATCTGTAGGACATTTCCCTATTATTGAGCCAACACTTAAGTATGGATTTGTATTAGATACTTTTGATGTAACGGAAGGGACAATTCAAGAAAATGAATTTTTAGCAGACATTCTCTTAAAACATAAAGTAGATTATGTCGCAATAGATCGACTTGCCAAAGAAACTAGAGACATTTTTGATGTAAGAAGTTTGCGAGCAAATAAACCCTACGCTGTGCTCAATAAAGACACAACCAATAGTGCAGACTATTTTATATTTGAGCCCAATCCTTACCATTATGTGGTGTATGACTTAAAAGAACCTAAAAAATCAGAACAGGTAAAAAGAAAGATTGATAAAGTAATCAAGGAGGCATCTGGGATCGTGGACGGTTCCTTATGGACTACCATGCAGTCCAATGGTTTGAGCTATGAATTGACTACCAAAATGGAAGACGCACTAGCTTGGTCTGTTGACTTTTATCACATTCAAAAAGGAGATCGCTTTAAAGCAATCTATGAACAAGACTTCATCGATGGAAAGTTTGTTGGAATAGGAAAGCTATTCGGAGCCTATTATAAAAACTCTGATCAAGAGTATTATGCGGTTAATTACAATAGTGGCAAACATCATGGTTTCTTTGACTTGAATGGACTTCCCATGAAGAAAGCTTTTCTAAAGGCTCCAGTCAAGTATAGTAGAATATCCTCTAGATTTAGCAAGAAAAGATTTCATCCCGTACTCAAGCGGTACAAATCTCACCTAGGAACGGATTATGCTGCGCCAAGAGGTACTCCAATTATGGCTGTGGCTGATGGTGTTGTAAGTAAGAGAGCCTACACTAAAAATAACGGCAACTATGTTAAAATCAAGCATGATAAAGTGTACTCTACCCAATACCTACATATGTCTAAATTCAAAAAAGATGTGCAAGCAGGATCCTACGTTAAGCAAGGAGACGTTATAGGATACGTTGGTAAGACAGGTTTAGCTACAGGAAATCATGTTTGCTATCGATTTTGGAAAAACGGCGTGCAAGTTGATCCGCGCAGACAGAACTTACCTCCACCGGATCCAATGCCTAAAGAGGACCTCCCTGAATACTTCAAGGTGAAAGACAGTATTAAACTAGTCTTGGATAAGATCGAATTTAAAGAAATGATACCCAAAGAGGTGGAAGTTTCTGAAGAACAATCTGAAGAAATATTGACTAATAGTCCTTCTGAAGAACAACCTAAGGGCTAAGAAATTAATTAGCTTTTTTCACAGTGAACCCAAAAGTAGTCCCAAGGTTAATAGTACTCCTAACATTGATGGTTTGCTGATGTGCCTCAATGATGTGCTTCACAATAGATAATCCTAGACCTGACCCTCCTATCTTCCGAGATCGATGCGTGTCAGCTCTATAAAAGCGCTCAAAAAGATGCGAAAGGTGTTTCTTTTCAATACCAGATCCATTGTCAGAAACTTCAATCAAGATATTTTGCCCCATTACATAAAAACTTGTCTTCACCCGACCGCCTTCTTTATTATACTTAACAGCATTGCTTACCAAGTTCATTAAGACCTGTCTTATGGACTTCTTATCAGCTTTCACTCTAAAGTTTTTATCCGCAGCATCATTAAATACAAAAGATATTTTTTTTGCTAACGCTGAAAATTCTTGATCCTTATACACCTCCTCAACAAGTCTCTTAATATCGAACTCTTCCATATCCAATTGCAATTGACCAGATTCTAATTTAGAGATTTCAGTGAGATCATCTACAATAATTTTTAGCCGGTCGGCATTCTTAGCAGCTCTCTGCAGGTAATCTATGTTAATATTCGAATCATATACTCCTCCTTCGATTAGAGTATGCACATAGCCTTGGATATTAAAAATAGGCGTCTTGAGTTCATGAGAGACATTTCCTAAAAACTCTCTGCGATAATTTTCCATGGATTTAAGACTCTTTATTTCTTGAACCTGATCAGTGACAAAGTCATTGACATCCTTCTCTACTTGATCCATGGCATTATTACTGGCAATAGAAGCTTGCGCTCCTTCCCTTAGTTTGACAGTATGAATATTTTTATAAATAAGCTTGATCCTCTCGTGTACAAAAATTTTGACAATAAAAAGCACAACGAAATAACTTGCAATAAAGCAAGTAAGCACCAATAAGATACTCAGTAAAACGTTGTTGGTCTGTAAGTCGATCGCTACACTTATACCATAGATTCCAAGAAATATAGCAGTGATTAAGATGCTAGAGTAAAGCGCGATTTCGCGCAGAGTAGGATTTTTAAACATTAATAATTCAATTTATACCCAATACCTTTAACTGTTTTTATGGAATCATTCCCCAGTTTCTCTCTTATTTTTCTAATATGAACGTCGATAGTACGATTCCCTACTATGACATCGAAGCCCCAAACGTTTGTATATATCTCATCTCTAGTAAAAACCTTTCCAGGTTTGGTCGCTAACAGCGTTAACAACTCAAACTCTTTTTTTACTAAACTTATTAATTCCCCAGCTTTAGTAACAGTAATTTTTTCTGAATCTATTTCTATATCCCCAAATTTCATCACTACTTGCTTTAAAGGGGCTGAAGGAGAATTTACCCTTCGTCTTAAAAGTGCTTTAATTCTGCTCATTAGCACTTTAGGCAATATTGGTTTAGTTATATAGTCATCCCCTCCATAATCCAAGGCAGCGACTTGAGAGTAATCTTCACTACGTGCAGTAAGAAATGCTATAATGGTATTATCAAATTTAGGTTTCGCCCTCATCCTTTGACATACCTCTACACCATCCATTTTAGGCATCATAATATCTAATAAGAGCAAATCTGGATGTTCACGTTCCGCTACTTCCAATGCTTCTATTCCATCATTGGCTACAAAAACATTGTAGCCCGCATTTCTGATATTATATCTTATAAACTCAATGATGTCAGGATCGTCGTCAACAATCAATATTTTAATATCCGATGGACTTAGTTTATCTATCATAATAGATCCTATTGTTTAGGCATGGCAAATTTAGTGGTTTTATTGTTTAAAGTTGGAATTCGCATGTTAAGCCTTGATTAAATAGATAAGGTAAAGGCTTGTATATCCATAACTTTTACTTCAAATCATTCATTAAAAACAATTTGAGATATGTAAAGCTGCAATTACTGTTGCTGCAATGCCGACAAGTTCGCGTTAACTAAACAAAGGTAGTACTTTAGCACTAAAAATACAGCGTTTAATAGTTAGACATAGAAAAATGGATTCTCGGATTGGTATTTGAACCTTGTTAAATATATTATTATTCTCTTATTGGTAAAAGTAAGGTTTCTAGGCGATCTCCCCCAGATCTAGTCCAGAACCTTATTTTTTTTTGTACTTCCTTTTATAAGATCTTTCTTCCAAAGAATCTAGCTCAATCAATACCTTTGCGTATAACTCCTCTAATAATTTGGGATCCTTTTCTATTACCTTTAAAGTTGTGATAAAATCTGATTCTTCAATATCATATTTTTGATAAATCTGGTCATAATAGGCTTTAGCAATACTATCTTTTTGAGTAGACTTTTGATATTGTAAAGCGCCTTCGACGACATGAACGTCACATAAAATTTTGATGAGTACAGGTGCCTCTATAGGAATGGCATTGCTATTCTCTCCACAAGAGCAGCAAAGAACTAGACTTAAAAAAAATAGATATTTCAAATTACTGGACATACATTTTTGGGTAGATAAAGTCTACTCTTTTAGTGTTGGAGGTATCTAATTCCATCCAATTTTTAGCCGTAGATTCTAATATAATGACTCCACAAGTAGGAACGTTTTCAATAACATCCCCCTTAAAAGAGTTCCCTAAGAAGGTCATGGTTGGATTATGACCAAAAATTAAAGCGTATTTCACAGCTTCATCTAACATCGAAATAGCGTCCAATATATCTTCTTCACTAGCATGATACAAGCCACTCCTTGGTATTAGGTTTTGTTCAGAAATCCCCATTGTTTGCCTAAATACATTTGCTGTGTTAAGGGCGCGAACCGCGGTACTTGAAAGAATTAAATCCGGAACACCGTGTAATGTATTTATTTTTTTTGCCATTATTGGGGCATCTCTAATCCCACGAGAATTTAAGGGTCTATCGTGGTCACCTAAGCTAGGTTCAGTCCAACTAGATTTTGCATGTCTTACAAGTCCAATTTTAAGCATTGCGATTTTTTATTGTTTTGGGAGTCTTGTACTTAAGACATTAAATTATTTATAATACAACAATTCTCATTTGCCTTAAAATGAGCATTGCATCAAAAAATGCTAAACTAAAAAAATTAATTGCTGTTTTAGCATTTATTAAACCCTTTATTTTGAGTTAAATATTGTATTATTATGGAGAAATGAGTTTTAGGCTAGCGTACATAGAAGTAAATATTGACAGTGACACATATGAGGTCGCTGAGAAATGTCTTGAACGTGGCGACCTTACAAACTATTTCCAAGGAGAAAACAACAATTGGAATGCTATTATAAATTCCGGCAAAAACAATTTTGAAGTCGAAGCCAAAATCAAATCTGGTAATATCACCATGATTTCCTGCGATTGTGAAAAAAACAGCCTTGATTCACCTTGTGTACATAGTTCGATTCTTTTGATTCAATTAAGGAGAGATTCCTTACAAGAAAAGAAAGCAACTCCAGAGAAACGTAAAACGCACAGTACCAAAATCAAAATATCCCATCTTTTAGATAAAGTAGAAAAGGAAAATCTCAAGCACTTTATATTACAGTACGCCAAAAAAAATCGAACCTTTGCAAATGAGTTAAAAGCTTTTCTTTCGCCAGCGGTGGCAGAATCTATTGATTCGTCTTACTACACCCAACTGGTACATTCGGCTATGCGTCTATCCCGAAAAAAAGATAATGACATTAGTGCTAAAGGAGCTGCCCATGTAAGAATCATCATGGAAGAACTATGGTTACAAAGCGAAGATAAAATTGCTTCCAAAAAATATACAGAATCTACCGCCATTTTAAAAGCCCTAAGCACCCAAATTCCTATTGTAATTGGCAAAGTGCTTAAACCTGAGCCCTTTATCTTGCTCTTTGAAAAAACGCTTGCGGCCTTTGCTAATTTCCCAAAAACCATAGTAAGTCCCGACCTAGTTGATGATATATTCCTATTCCTAAATAACGAACTCCCTGTTAATCCTATAATGGAGAATAGATTGGACAAGGTATACTTAGAAACTCTTTTGGTACTAGCATATACTCAGGATAAAAAAACAAAACTCAAAGAGACTATCGAAACCATCAAATCTAATGGAAATAAATGGGGTAAAAAGGCTTATTTAAATCTAATCTTGTTTGAGCTCATGATCGCTCAACAGGAAGGCAATAAATTATTATTCAACACCATACTTAAAGAACACCTCTCACATCCGGACATCTTATTTCATGCCTTGAAGGATGCTGCAGAGCAAAAAAGGTGGGACCAAGTCAAAAAGTTTGCAGATGTTGGACTGGAACAAAATTTTAACAGCAGTTTAAATCAAGTCCTCCAGCAGTACCTATACCAAGTTGCCTTGGAAACAAATCATCTAGAGGATGCAGAAAAATATGGTGAAATTCTATTTTTACTTACCTACGATATCCAATATTTAGATCAACTACTTGATAACATCAAACCCAATAAGCAAAAGGTTTATTTAGAAAAACTCATTAACACTATTGAAAACGAAGGCTTTCATACACTACAGAAGGATGCTGTTGCTGATATCTATCTAAGACTAGAAGATATAGACGCTCTAATAACGTATATCAAAAAAATAAAGTCCCTCGATCTACTTAATAAAATCATGCCGCTTTTATTGACGGAGCATAGCAAACAAGTAAAAAAAACCTATTTGTTTTTAATCAAGGATTATCTAGCTTATCATTTAGGACCTGTACCCACACAGAAGGTTAGAATGATATTACTGCGACTTCGCAAGTCTGGCGCGCACGATATCGTTCACTATATTACAGACCATCTTATGAAGGAATTTCCTGAAAGAGCAGCACTGCAAGAAGAATTAGAATTATTGTAGCTTTGCCGGCATGAAATATGAACTTTGGTGGATAGGAAAAACCAATGCTGCCTATCTAAAAGAAGGAATAGACGTGTACACCAAACGACTATCAAAGTATACCAACTTTGCCATCAAAGAATTGCCAGATGTCAAAAACGCCAAAAGCTTATCCCATAAAGAACTCAAATTAAAAGAAGGAAAAGAGCTCATAAAGAGACTTGAAGCCAAAGACTACGTCATACTATTGGACGAAAATGGAAAATCACACACTTCAGTCGGTTTTGCCAAATACATTGAAAAAATGCAATCCGCCAGCTACAGCAAAGTGATTTTTATTATTGGAGGAGCATTTGGCTTTTCAACAGATGTATATCAGAGGGCACAAGGCAAAATAGCGCTTTCAGAAATGACCTTTTCGCATCAAATGGTGCGTATGATCTTCGTCGAACAATTTTATAGAGCATTTAGTATAAATAATAACGAACCCTATCATCATCAATAAAGTATAGTCATGTTAGATTTTTTTCTGAGCGCCCCGATTACGGGCATAACCATTGCGGTCACTTGTCTTATTTCTTACTTAGCTTTCCAGAATAGAGAACTATTGGATAAGCTTATTTTCCATCCCTACACAGTGTCTCGAGAATCTTCTGAGAAGGTAAGATTTCTTACCAATGGTTTTATCCATGCAGATTTTATGCACCTAGGGATCAACATGTTTGTTTTGTATATGTTTGGAGGTTTTGCTGAAAGAACATTCAATCAGATTTTTGATCCCACGATGGGCAGGATATTTTACATCATCTTATATTTTGGCGCTATCATAGTAGCGTGCATACCTGCGTATATGAAACATAAAAACAATTCATATTATAGGTCTTTAGGAGCTTCTGGTGGTACTTCAGCAGTTATTTTAGCCTATTGCTTATTCCTACCATGGGAATATCTATATCTAATGGCTATACTCCCAATACCAGCTATCGTATTTGCTGTTGGGTATCTTTGGTATAGTTCACATATGAGTAATAAAGCTTCTGACAATATCGCACATGATGCGCACTTAGGAGGCGCTGTTTTTGGTCTCTTTTTTACTATGATCATTATAGTAGCGTTTGCACCTGATATCCTGCCTAATTTGCTGGACGGATTATTACAAGGTCCACACATGCCTTCTGGACTTGGCTTCTAAAACATAAAAAAATGTCTACAGATCTAAATAAAAACCCATGGAAGACACTCCAATCCGAAGTTCGATATGAGAACCCATGGATTCAAATAACACATCGCGATGTACTCAATCCAGCTGGAGGACCCGGTATCTATGGTGTAGTACATTTCAAGAATACCGCTATTGGTATTTTACCATTAGACGAAGACTACAATACTTGGATCGTCGGTCAATATAGATATACCTTAGAAGAATACAGTTGGGAGATACCAGAAGGAGGAGGCATTATCGGCACAGCACCGCTATTAGCTGCGCAACGGGAGCTCAAAGAAGAGACAGGCATCATAGCATCCAAATGGACCCAAATCTTAGAGCTAAACACCTCCAACAGCGTTACCGATGAATATGGCGTTGCTTATGTTGCGCAAGGATTAACCTTTGGAGAATCCGAACCTGAAGACACAGAAGAACTTATCGTCAAGAAGATTCCGTTTGCAGAGTTATATCAGATGGCTATGGAGGGCAAAGTGAAAGACGCCTTGAGTATGGTTACCATTTTTAAGGCAAAGTTGTTGATGGATGAAGGGAAGATATAATTTTCAATTGAAAATTGAGAGTGGAAAACGCAATCAATGTAGAATGTGAAATTTTTAATGCGTAATTAAAAAGACTGTAAAATTAACGCTTATTGTAATTTTAAGTCCGCCTCTTTAAATTTCAAGAATATAAGCATTCCCATTACTGAAAACACTAAAGCTGCAAGAACACTGTAGCGAACTCCTGCGGGATTATCAATACTCTTACCTAGAAGCAAGAAAGATGGAAAGATCAAATTGGCTAAAGAAATTCCTATCTTCATCATGAAATTTCTAGCTCCATAAAATATTGCTGCTTGGGATTGACCCGTCTTAGCTTCTTCTTCGTTCACTATATCTGCGATAATGACATTAGGCAGGATACCGAATACTGCAAGTGCGTAGGCTGTGAGAACAATGAGCCCCATAAATACTTGATTGATATCAATCCCTAAAGTAGGTAAGAAAAAAATAGAAGCGAAAATGAAGATAAAAACCACGAAGCCAGATATCATCAATGGCTTCTTCCCTACTCTTTTATTCAAAACTGAAATCACAAAATAGAAAGGAAAACTCAACAGGAAAGATAATTGCAAAAACTCACTTGCCTTTTCCTTTTCCATTCCAAATAGTAGCGTTACAAAATAGACCATACCTAATTGTATAAAAGTCAGCGCTAACCAATAGAACAAATCAGAAATCACAAAAAATGTAAAGTTAGTATGCTTGGACACTCCACTCAAAGCGTCCCTCAGTGAAGGGGCCTCGTTGTTTTGTAAGGCATATTTATTCTCGTTTAAAAATAAAATAGGAATTAGCATTAATACAAAAGACAATATCGCAAAAGCAGCGATTACGATTTGAAAAGATGCTGTAGCCGAATAAGTCTTTTCTAGAATTCCTTGAAATAGATATACTTGAGACCCTAAGATTAATCCAAAGGCAAAGGCCACAGAAATAAACATGCTGATCTTCAACCGATCATCTGGATGATGTCCTAGTTCACTGATAAGAGCTGTATAGGGAATCAAATAGCCGGTAAAAGAAACATAATAAATCACTATCGTTAGGACTAACCATAACGCATTGATCACTAGAGAATCGCCTATGGGCATAAAGACCAGAAATGAAAACAAAACAAATGGCAGGACACTTAAGGCCATCAACTTTTTGCGTTTCCCATTTGGAGCCCTAGACTTATCGGAAAAGGATGCTATCAGCGGGTCGGTAAACCCATCCAAAATACGCCCTCCAAATCCAATAATTCCTATCAATGTCAAACCAATCAATATAGAACCCCCAGGTATAAACTCAGGAAATGCAGCGCCAGAAGCATCCTCCGGAGGGGCATAGAAGTAAACCAATACATTTCCTACCGCAAAACTAGCCAGTGCCCACCCAAACTGACCAAGTGCATATATAATTAATTGTCCTAAAGGTGGGCGTGGCTTCATAGATTAAGCACCTTTAAAATTAGCAGGTCGCTTCTCTACAAAAGCACTCGCTCCTTCGACGAAATCTTCCGTCGCGGCGCATAAGCCAAAACCATTTACCTCCGTTGTATAGCCGTCTTTAGTCTTTTCAAAATAATCGTTTACCGTAGTGATCATTTGCGCTACTGCGAATGGTCCTTTAGTACTGATTTTGGTCAAAATTTCAATTGACTTGTCTACTTCTTCTCCATGAGGGACTACATGATTCACTAGACCCAGCTTGTGCGCTTCGTCTGCTTTTATCATATCCCCTGTTAGTAGTAACTCCATGGCTTTCCCTTTACCAATATACTGAACGAGTCTTTGTGAACCGCCATATCCAGTAATGATTCCCAAATTTACTTCGGGCTGCCCAAACCGTGCTTTCTCAGATGCCACACGCATATGGCAAGCCATTGCCAATTCATTTCCACCACCAAGTGAAAACCCATTGATAGCTGCAATAACCGGCTTATTTAAGTTTTCTATTTTGAAGAATATATCTTGACCTCGCTTTGATAAAGCGGAAGCAGTACTTGCATCCAACCCTCCAAATTCTTTAATGTCTGCTCCTGCTGCAAATGCTTTTTCGCCAGATCCCGTTATAACTATCCCTGCAACGCTTTTATCGCTTCTCACAGCAGTGAAATAAGCATCTAATTCATCAAACACAAACCTATTCAATGCATTCATTGCCTTTTCTCTATTGATACTGACGACAGCGATATTATCTCTTTGTTCTATGATTAAATTCTTGTACTCCATTTTTTTCAATTATCAATGTTTATAAAAAGACTTTAGTTTTTAGCAGCAAATAAAAATCGACAACCAAC
>JALZVN010000385.1 GCA_023299965.1 Saprospiraceae bacterium
GCCTTTTTTGCAGCAAGTGACGGAATTGTTAACGAGAATCTAGCTGAAAATTTTGTTTCAGAGGTTCAGTATACAGAAGCTAAGTTCTTTTACGGTTTCCAAATCATGATGGAGAACATCCATTCAGAAACCTATTCTTTATTGATTGATACCTACATCAAGGATGTTGCAGAGAAAGATAGACTCTTTAATGCCATTGACACGATGGACTGTGTAAAGAAAAAGGCAGATTGGGCACTACGATGGATCGATAACGGTAGCTTTGCGGAACGTTTGATCGCCTTTGCAGCCGTAGAGGGTATTTTCTTCTCAGGTTCATTTTGTTCAATATTTTGGCTCAAGAAGCGTGGATTGATGCCAGGTTTGACCTTCTCCAATGAATTGATCTCAAGAGATGAGGGAATGCACTGTGATTTTGCCTGCCTTTTGTATAACGATCATGTTATCAATAAGTTAAATCCGGGGGTAATCGAAGGAATTATCTTAAATGCGGTAGAAATTGAGAAAGAATTTGTGTCTGATGCGCTGCCCGTACGTCTTATAGGTATGAACGCTGATTCTATGTGTCAATATATAGAATTTGTAGCAGACAGACTTTTGGTGGCTCTCAACCTTCCACGCCACTTCAACACAGAGAATCCATTCGATTGGATGGATATGATCTCCCTACAAGGCAAAACGAATTTCTTTGAAAAGAGAGTAGGTGACTACCAAAAGGCAGGCGTAATGGCTGACCGTGCTAGTCAAAAATTCTCATTGGATGAAGACTTTTAAAATATACCTGTTATGACTGATTACAATCGTTTATTTAACACACTAGATAACACTTATAATACACTATTAATATGGAAGTAATTAAAAGAGGAGGGAAAAGAGAGGGCGTATCATTTGATAAGATTACAGCCCGCATCAAGAAGTTATGCTATGGTTTAGACTTGAATTTTGTAAACCATTTGGCGATTACCAAAAAAGTAATCCAAGGTCTGTACGATGGAGTTACTACGTCTGAATTAGATAATCTAGCAGCGGAGACCGCAGCTACTATGGCTACAGATCACCCAGACTATTCCTTGTTAGCAGCAAGAATAGCCATTTCAAACTTGCATAAAAGTACAGACAAGTCTTTCTACAAGTCTATGAAGCAACTGTACAAATACATAGATCCTAAGACTGGACAGAAAGCAGGATTGATAGGAGAGGATACTTTTCAGATTATCGAAAAGAACAAAGACAGATTAGATTCTGCAATGATTTATGACAGAGATACCAATTTTGACTACTTCGGTTTTAAAACCTTAGAAAGGTCTTACCTACTGCGTGCAGATGGTGAGGTGGTAGAGCGACCTCAGCACATGTTGATGAGAGCGGCTATCGGTATCCACGGAGAAGATATAGATTCTGCAATTGAGACGTACGACTTGATGTCAGAAAAGTGGTTCATACATGCTACACCTACCTTGTTTAATGCAGGTACGCCAAAGCCTCAATTGTCTTCATGCTTTTTGCTGTCGACTACAGAAGACAGCATCTCAGGTATCTTTGAGACATTGACACGATGCGCGAAGATTTCACAGTCTGCTGGAGGTATTGGATTGAGCATTCACAACGTTCGTGCACAGGGCTCATACATAAAGGGAACAGGTGGTACTAGTAACGGTATCGTTCCAATGTTGAAAGTATTCAACGATACAGCAAGATACGTAGATCAAGGAGGTGGAAAACGTAAAGGTGCTTTCGCGGTTTATTTGGAGCCATGGCATCCAGACATTCAAGACTTTTTGGACTTGAAGAAGAATCATGGTGCCGAAGAGCGCAGAGCAAGAGATTTGTTCTACGCGATGTGGATGCCAGATTTATTTATGGAGCGTGTGAAGGAAGATGGAGAATGGTCATTAATGGATCCAAGTGAATGCCCTGGTTTATATGACGCATATGGTGGAGAGTTTGAAGCACTTTATCACAAATATGAAAAAGAAGGTAAGGCAAAGAAAACCATTAAGGCACAAGAGCTTTGGTTTGCAATTTTAGAAAGCCAAATAGAAACAGGAACGCCTTATATTTTATACAAGGACGCTGCAAACAAGAAGAGTAACCAGAGCAATTTGGGTACTATCAGATCTAGTAACTTATGTACAGAGATCATGGAGTACACTTCTAAAGATGAAGTAGCAGTGTGTAACTTAGCTTCCATCTCTCTACCTAAGTTTGTAGAGAACAAGAAGTTTGACTTTGAGAAACTAAGAAAGATTTCTAGAATAGTAACGCGTAATCTGAACAAGATTATCGACGTGAACTACTATCCAATTCCTGAAGCGAAGAATAGTAATATGCGTCACCGTCCGATTGGTATCGGTGTGCAAGGACTAGCAGATGCATTCATTCTGATGGGGCACCCATTTGATAGCGACGAAGCGAGAGCACTTAACAAGCAGATCTTCGAAACGATCTACTATGGTGCATTAGAAGAGTCCAATGCATTGGCAGAAATAAACGGAGCATATGAGACATACAAAGGTTCTCCAGTGAGCAAAGGGGAGCTTCAGTATGACATGTGGGGCGTTACACCTACAGACCTTTGGGACTGGTCAGACTTGAAAAAGAGAATCAAAAAGCATGGTGTACGTAATAGTTTACTATTGGCTCCAATGCCGACAGCATCTACTTCTCAGATCTTAGGCAACAACGAATGCTTTGAGCCATACACGGCAAATATCTATACCCGTAGAACTTTATCTGGGGAGTACATCATTGTCAATAAGCACTTGCTCAAAGACCTAATTAGCCTTGGACTATGGGATGATAACATGAAGCAGCAGTTGATGGTCAACAATGGTTCTATTCAGAACATACAGAATATTCCTCAAGAGTTGAAGGATATGTATAAGACGGCTTACGAATTGAGTCAGAAAGTACTGATCGATATGTCAGCGGACAGAGGAGCATTTATTTGTCAGAGTCAAAGTTTGAATCTCTTCGTAGAGAATCCAAACTTCGGTAAACTTTCATCTATGCACTTCTACGGATGGCAGAAGGGGCTGAAGACGGGTATGTATTACCTGCGTTCTAAGGCTGCTGTAGATCCGATTAAGTTCACTGTAAGTGAAGAGTTGAGAAAGTCTCACAAAGCTGGAGAGAAGCTGAAAGAAGGCGTGATTATGCAAGGCAAAGGGAATGAAGAAGTGGCGACAGCTACAAAAACCCAACCAGGGATGTGCATCATCGACGATCCAGATTGCTTAAGTTGTGGAGCATAATTTTTAGCTACTCGATATTTTAAGATAAAGGAAAAGACCTTTGCTACTTGTAGTGAAGGTCTTTTTTGCATTGTGAGATACTCTTTTTTTGGGCGATCCCCTCGACCCAAACGACGGAGCTCAACTGCGCTCGGGTCAGGTCATCCGCCACTCGCTATTCCGCTCGGTCCTAAGGGACTCTCCCGATTTTCTCAGCGCTCTATGCTGCGCACCAATCGGGATCTGGCTACTACCCTTATCGCGGGGATTTTACTCCGTATTCCATTCTGATTGAGTTCTTGTTTTACATGTCAGAAAAATAAACTCTAACTTATGATAGCTGATATTTTAGAAGTGCATTAGTCATAGGAGGATAATGTAAACGACAAATTTCTCAAAAGAGCAACAAATAAGTAAAGAATTCAATAACTTGAATTTTTAAGAATATAGACTATGCAAGATTATTATCAAGAAGGACAATTTGCGCTGCAAAGGATAACTGGTGAGGAAGAGATCGCTCAACGCAGATTAGCTATGGTACAGCCTTCCATACATGAGAGATCTATCCCATTTATTGAAAAACAAATATTCGCCTTTTTAGGGAGCGAAGATGCAAATGGTAGCCTATGGTTATCTCTCCTGATAGGAGAGAAGGGCTTTATATCAGTACCATCACTACAAGAAGTGAAATTAGATTTAGACAAAGTAGTGACAAATAGAGAGGATATAGTTTTTACCAATATTAAGACTAAACCTACTGTAGGATTGTTATTCCATCAAGCAGCTAAGAGGGCACGATATAAAGCTTGGGGTATAGCTAGTGAAAAGGACAATCAACTCAGTTTTGACATTAAGATGGGCTACAAAAGTTGCCCTAAACATATCCAGAAAGAAAGAATAGCTCTTCCTGAAGA
>JALZVN010000386.1 GCA_023299965.1 Saprospiraceae bacterium
GATCTAGAGTCGAGCTAGAAGCTCTTTCTTTTTAGCGTCAAATTCCTCTTGGGTCAAGATACCGTTCTTTAGCAAATCTCCCAAGTCTTTAAGCATAGACATGATTTCTTCCTTAGTTTGAACCTTCTCTACAGGTTGAGGATTGGCTTGATTTTGCTGATTCTGTTGATTCATCATCATATTCGCCATACCCATGCCCATGCCCATTCCGATACCTTCTCCGGCACCACCTCCTGGGTTATCTGCTGCCTTTTCAATAGCCTGAGACTGCTGAAATTGCTGAAACTTGTTCATATCATTGACCATATTCATATTGGTCATTTTATCATAGAATTCCAGTACTTCTTTTGGAAGTGAAGTACTCGCGATTTGAAACTTTACCAATTCCAATCCAAAAGGCTCAAACTCCTTTTGTAAGATAGGTACTATTTGTTCTCCTAGCTCTGTATAATTCGCCGCCATATCTAATACTGATATCTTAGCTTCCGCTAGGGATTCTGCAAAGTGCTGAGAGACTATATTACGCAGTGATTCTTCAAGTCCAGCTATTTTTACAACTGAATTTGTACCCGCATAGTTATTCATGAACTTACTGATATCGTTCACTTTGATAAAGTAAGTACCATGCGCTTTGATTCTAACCTGCTTAAATTCAGGGTCACGCATCAAAATCGGATTGGGAGTACCCCATTTTAGATTTGTGAAGGTCTTCAGACTGATAAAGTACACATCCGCTAAAAACGGTGACTTAAAGCCCTTATCCCAATTTCTAAAAGTAGTTGTCAGAGGAAGATTTTGAGTAACGAGTTCGAATCTACCCGGCTCAAATACATCCGCTAGCCTACCTTCGTCAAAAAATACCGCAGTCTGCGACTCTCTTACAGTCAGTTGAGCTCCATACTTGATGTTCATATCCCTATCAGGAAATTTCCAAAGTACCGTATTGTTGTCCTTTTCTACCCAATCAATTACTTCTACAAACTCATCTTTTATAAAATCAAATAAACCCATTTCTCAAATTTTGTGAACGATATTTAAATATAAACCTTTTTTGATATCTAAAAGCAATTTTTCTACCAATTACTTCCATTCATATATAAGACTCCAGATTTACGAAAAAGTATCTTTTTTTCTCAGAAACTATATACTATAAGTATACTATACGCTAAAGTAGCCATCACAGATTTATACATTATGGTTTATTTTAATATATTTACAATCATTTTAGATTTCACTTGTTTAGCAGATGAGTATAAGAATTTTGGTTTTAAGCGCCCTCTTGAGCATTGCGCTACCTTCCATTATGGAAGCTTCTATTCCGTATTTCCATAGGGTCCAAGCCCAAAACGGAGATACTGCGGGCCTTCTTTTGCAGCGATACCACCTTCATAGTCAACCGTGTAACCTTAGTCAGTTTATAAAGATCAATCAGCTAGGAGACAATGCTGTCATCAACGCTGGCAAAGACTACTTCCTTCCCGTCTACATATATGAGTACAATGGCAAGAGTATACGCTCTACTATAGGTGTTGACAATTGGGACAAAGCCATCCGTATCAAGACATACAATGAAATATTACTTTCGGAAGGACTTCGCAAGACCGATATCATCAATAGCAAATTAGTTTGGGTACCCTATCATGAGCTCAACTGTCTCGGGAAAAAAGTCGAGATGGATGAGAATGTCATCATGAGCAAGTCTATTGAGACCTCCAATAAAAATAAAAACAATGTAGTCTTTGCTAGTAAAGGCAAAAATGGTGTTGAGACTGGCACTTCGTCTGGTCGCAAGTTTACTATTTTTGGTAGCAAGTACGAGGATGTCCCTCTCATAACCTCCGCACTAGCAGGCAAAGTGTTTTATCTAGTGGGCGGGCACGGTGGACCAGACCCTGGTGCTATGGGCAAGAACAGTGGCAAAGATATTTGCGAAGATGAATATGCCTATGACGTTACCTTACGCTTAGCGAGATTGCTTTTGCAGCATGGCGCCACGGCTTATATGGTGACCCGTGATGACAATGACGGCATTCGGGATGATACCTTTTTAGTTTGTGATAGCGATGAACGATATTGGGGTTCCAAGACGACAATGCCGCGAAAGCAAATTGCTAGATTACGTCATCGTGCGGCAGTAGTCAATGCACTTTATGACAAGCATCGCAAGCAAGGTCTCAATGACCAATTTTTAGTAGCCATCCATATCGATAGTCGTAGCAAAGCAGCTCAGACTGATTTGTTCTTCTACCACTACCCTGGCAGCAGCAAAGGAAAACAACTCGCTCAATCCCTGCACAGCTCTATCAAAAATCAATACGCAAAACATCAACCTGGACGGGATTATACCGGCACTGTATCAGAGCGAAATCTGCATATGCTCAGAGAAACCAAATCCAGCAACGTGTACATTGAATTAGGCAACCTAAATCACCCTACAGATCAAAAGAGAATCTTAGAATCCGAAAATAGGCAAGTACTCGCTGAGTGGTTGTGCCAAGGTTTTTTAGAAGCCAATCGTTAATTCACCTTTTATACCAATTGTATTATACTGATTTGGGGTCTTCCCCGACGATTTTATCCATGCCGAAATAGGCATCGATAAAATGTCGCGGTCGCTATGTTACGCGGCTCGCAAGTCTGCTCGGACCTACGGTCTTCGGTCAGAGACCTCACCTCTTCACAGCGCTAGCCCTTTTAAAAAAGGTGTTAGGTTTTAGCTTTCTGGAATTTGATTAATCGCTTAATGGAATGCTACTATTCAAAGTCTAAGCTGCACTTTAAAACACTTTAGGGCACCTCTATTAATCTCACCTTGTTATCTCCTAGTCCTTAGCTTATAAGCTGAATGTTTGCCCTAGAAAAAGGAACCCCTGGAAGGGGTGAAATTATTATAGTCTGTGGGTTTTAACCCAGGTAAATAAAA
>JALZVN010000387.1 GCA_023299965.1 Saprospiraceae bacterium
ACTAAAGGTTCTTCTGGTCCTACGACAATCATATCTATGTCATGGGTCTCACAGAAAGTCTTGACAGCAGGAAAATCTTTGATGTCCAGCTTCACGTTGGTGCCGCATTGTTTGGTGCCGGCATTGCCAGGTGCGATGTATAGCTTATCGCAGTGACTACTTTGTTCCATTTTCCAAGCTAGGGCGTGCTCTCTGCCTCCTGATCCGAGTAATAAAATATTCATGTTGTAGAATTTTGCGCAAAGATAGAAATTATAAGCCTTCTTGCAGATAATCTGGATGGAGAGCATTTAGAATATCTGTGTTAGTAACTTGAATCTTCTTTTTCTTTTGGACAAGGGATCGAAAAGGCGATCCCGTAGGGTCGGTCCAAGACGATCACCTTTTTTGGTGAATCGTCTTGGACGGAAGTGAAACGGACCCTGATAGAGCCCGGTGCAGACGTTTCAGTCTGCATGGCCCCAAAAAAACGTAATTCTATAGAAATCAATGAAATATACACTGAAAATGCCCACCAGATAATCTATTGTAATTTTGTATTTTTGTAGCAAATTGAGTTAAAGTATGATTAGTTTTATTAGAGGACCACTAGTGTCTAAGAGTCCTACATCTGTGGAAATCGAAGCGGGAGGTATTGGCTACGAAATACATATTAGTCTGAACACATTCAGTCATTTAGAGAGTTTGAAGGAAATAAAACTTCACACGTACCTACATGTGAAAGAGGATAGCCATACGCTCTATGGTTTTTTTGATACTCAAGAAAGATTTATTTTCAAACATCTCATTTCCGTAAGTGGTGTCGGTCCCAATACAGCTCGTGTGGTTTTGTCTTCTATGACCTCAGAGGAGGTGAGAATGGCTATAATTAGCAATAATGTGGCAGCTTTCAAAAAGGTAAAGGGAATCGGACCAAAATCGGCTCAAAGGATAATCTTGGACCTAAAAGATAAACTAGTAAAAGATGCAGGACAAAATGCTGGTTCTACGGTATTTGTAAGCAATACTTTGCAAGATGAGGCGTTATCTGCTTTGTTAAGCCTAGGTTTCAACAAAGCTAAGGCCAACAAGGTTCTGCAAGGATTATCTAAAGAATTAGGATCGGATACCCCAGTAGAGCAGCTTATCAAGAGCGCTTTGAAGCAATTAACCTGATTTTAAGCCTTTTTGATAAGAATTGACACCCCAAGAAAACAACTATCTTTTAGTTTTGACGTAAATGAAATCGTCACTAAGTAGACAAAATGAGCGTCATAATAGTTAAAAATGCGCTTTTGGATAAGGGGTCAGTTTTTATTGCGTTTCTAAAAGGCAATCCCTATAGCAACCGATATTTTTTGAATAGATAGAAAGTTAAGTAAAATTAGGGCGTTAACCCTATATATAAATTATGAAAGAAATTTATACTCTCCAATTTTGGATCATTCTTATTTTCGTTTCAGGTAACCAATTATTTGCTACTGATTTTACTCATCTCCCAGAGGATCCGTACCTCGTAGAGAAAGTAGTCGTTGTGCCATTGGATACATTCCCGCTTACGGATAGATACGAAAATTCAGTTTTTGATAAGAATTACAATCCATTTGATCTGAAAGATCCATCTGCTATCGAAAAGACGGTAGAATATGATCCTGAGACAGGACAATACATTATCTACGAAAAGATCGGACAAGAAAATTATAGACCCCCAACCTATATGACTTTTGATGAGTACATGGAGTACACAGAAAAAGAGCAACAAGAGAGCTACTTCAGTAAGTTGTCTGGAGTGAGTACGGGTAGAGAAGGCGTGGAGGCTAAAGATCCTATCGCAAAAATTGATATCGAAAATAGTCTAATAGATAGATTGTTTGGAGGAACAGATGTGAAGATTACACCGCAGGGTAACATCAACCTTACGTTTGGTGTAGATCAGCAGAGGGTAGATAATCCGCAACTTACTGAACGACAAAGAAGAAATGGAGGGTTTGATTTTGATCTGGCTATTCAGATGAGTGTGCAGGGGAAAATTGGTGAAAAACTAAATTTGAATACCAACTATAATACTCAGGCAACCTTTGACTTTGAGAACCAATTGAAGCTGTCTTACGATGCAGATGCATTTAGTGAGGATGAAATTATCAAAAGAATCGAAGCGGGTAACGTGAGGTTACCTTTGAGAACGAATCTGATAGAAGGTTCAGAATCATTGTTTGGGGTACTTACCGAATTGCAATTTGGAAAGCTTTGGATAACCGCGGTTGCTTCTCAGCAAAAATCGCAAAGAGAACAGTTGCAGATACAGGGGGGAGCAGAGTTGCAAGAGTTTGAAGTATTTGCGGATAGCTATGATGAGAATAGACACTTCTTTATTTCTCAATACCATAGAGAACATTTTGAAGAAGCATTGATCAATCTACCTCAGATCAATAGCCAGACGATAATCACTAGGATGGAAGTGTGGATTACCAACGATAGAAACGCTACAGAAGGTGGGGTTAGAGATATCGTAGGACTTGCGGATTTGGGAGAGGGGATCGACGATTTGCTTCACAACCCTGATAATGTGCGTATTCCTGCTATACCGTTTGCAAGGGATTCAGACAATGATGCGCTTCCAGCAAACGAATCAAATGATTTGTATACTAGAATATTAGGAATACCTGGTGCAAGAACACTTAATAACTCAGTAGCTACACTACAGGGACCAAGGTTTAATCTGACTCAAGCCAAAGATTTTGAAAAGGTAAGAGCCCGATTATTGAGTCCATCTGAATACTCATTTAATTCAGAACTGGGTTTTGTCTCCGTAAACGTGAATCTAAGACCAGATCAGGTTTTAGGCGTTTCCTACCAGTATACATATAAAGGAGAGGTTTATACGGTAGGAGAATTGACTAACGATGTGCCTATCGGATCAGATACACTAGGTGTAATCTTTACCAAGTTGTTGAAGAGTACTACTCAAAGAGTAGATTTGCCAACATGGGATCTGATGATGAAGAATATATATGGTATCGGAGCCT
Organism: Saprospiraceae bacterium; assembly: GCA_023299965.1. Lineage (GTDB taxonomy): Bacteria > Bacteroidota > Bacteroidia > Chitinophagales > Saprospiraceae > JALZVN01. Next base: position 3,006 of record JALZVN010000387.1, read on the forward strand.
TTCAAGT
>JALZVN010000388.1 GCA_023299965.1 Saprospiraceae bacterium
ACAGATGCCACGGCTCTATCCAAGGAACGCACACCAGACTCTCTTGTATAGTTCTTGATGATTGTCTTGATCGCAGTGTCCTTCAGCTTGACATCTTTTGTTTTCAGACCATGTGCAGATCTCTGCTTTGGAATCAAATGCTTTTTTGCAATGTCTAATTTCTCTTCTTGTGAGTATCCATGCACTTGGATGATCTCCATTCGATCTCTAAGTGCAGGCTGAATCGTATTGAGACTATTGGCGGTAGCGATAAACATCACCTTAGATAGGTCATATTCTAGATCTAAGTAATTGTCCTGAAATGTTCCATTTTGTTCTGGATCTAAAACTTCTAATAAAGCCGAAGAAGGGTCGCCTCTAAAATCTTTTCCTACCTTATCAATTTCATCTAAAATAAAAACCGGGTTGGATGATTTCACCTTTTTTATAGACTGTATAATACGCCCTGGCATCGCTCCGATATAGGTCTTACGGTGTCCTCTGATTTCAGACTCATCATGGAGTCCACCGAGAGACATCCTGATAAACTTCCGTTTAAGTGCATTTGCAATTGACTTCCCTAATGAAGTCTTACCTACACCCGGAGGACCAACCAAGCAAATGATTGGCGCTTTCATGTCACCTTTTAATTTGAGTACTGCAAGGTGCTCAAGGATTCTTTCTTTTACTTTTTCTAAACCACAATGATCCTTGTCCAATACCTTCTTGACATTATTGAGGTCGAAGTTATCTTCAGTATAATCCTGCCATGGCAGCTCTAAGAGTAAATCCAGGTAATTCAGAATTACAGAATACTCCGCTACTTGTGGGTTTATTCTAGAGGCCTTAGTAAGTTCCTTATCGAAGGCATCTTTAACCGTCTTTGGCCATTGCTTTTCCTCTGCCCTCGCCTTGAGTTCATTCAACTCTTGTCCATGTGGGTTTTGCCCCAATTCTTCCTGGATTGTTTTGAGCTGTTGATTCAAGAAGAAATCTCTTTGCTGCTTTTCTATATCCGTTCGGACCTTGCTTTCTATCTGATCTTTTAATTCTAAGAGTTGGAGTTCATTGTCCATAAGCTCCAAGATGTATTCTGCCTTTTTATTGAGATCATTAATCTCTAAGACCTTTTGCTTGATCTTCGTCTCTGCTGCAAGATTAGAGGCTATGAAGTTGAGTAAGAAATTATCGCTCTTGATATTGCTCAACATCCCAACTGCTTCAGACGGAATATTAGGAGACAGCTCTATAATTTGTTTTGCCAAGTCTTTGATAGATTCTACCAGTGCCTGAAATCGGAGCGTATCTTTAACTTCTGAATCCTTCAGCACTTCTATTCGTCCTCTCAATATTGGGTGTTCTTCTAGCATATCCACTAGTTCAAACCTTGTCCTACCTTGTAGTATAGCCGTGATGGTTCCATCAGGCATTCTGAGCAATTTCACAATCCTCGCGATAGTCCCTTTCTTATAGAGATCGTCCGCCTTCGGCGTTTCTACATTACTATCTATTTGAGATAGGACAGCAATCATTCGACCTGTATCATAGGCCTCATTGATCGCTTTAATCGATTTGTCTCTCCCAACTGTGATCGGAATAACTATACTGGGAAATAAGACTGTATTCTTTAGTGCAAGAATGGGTAGTTCCTCAGCGTATATTTCAGTTTCATTCGACTCTTCCTCTTCGTCCATAGAGATCATCGGCATAAAATCCGCATCTGCATCTATTTTCTGAGGGTAAAAGAATTGTTCAAACATATTTTCTCTTCGTTCATTTTGGAGTAAGCTTCACTGCACTCCTTTATAAAATGATCCATTATTGTTAGGTCAACAATAGTAAACCATATCAAATTTGTATTCACACCTTGTACTTGATACCCAATTTTAAATCGGCAGCGTATACCGGGTATAAATATAGTTACTCTACAGGCCAAATGAAATACTAAACGTCAATTTGACATTTTTGAGTATTGACTGTAGCGTCTCTAGTAAGGCTGCTAATTGCATACCACCCTAATTAAATAGCCTTTTATGGCAAAATTTGTCTGCTTTTGGGGAAATATCTCCTAATCAACAGACAAATAGTCAGGTATAGATGCTTATCATAAAAAAGGAGACAAAGCATAACGCTTTATCTCCTCGAATAAAATTAAATGCAAATATTATCTTGCAAGGGCTGCCTCTTCTTCAACAGCACTCTCTTCATCTACTTTAACTTCTGACTTAGATACTTCATCCACCTCTATTTTCAGGTTTTCAATGATGAACTTCTGTCGTTCAGGGGTATTTTTACCCATAAAATACATCAGTAACTTCTCGATATCCGTGTCTTCGTTTAGTAAGACAGGCTCTAGTTTGATGTTGTCGTCTATGAAGGCGCCAAATTCAGAAGGTGATATCTCACCAAGTCCCTTAAATCTAGTAATCTCAGGTTTGCCTCTCAAGCTCTTAATCGCCGCTTGTTTTTCTCCTTCATTGTAGCAGTAAAAAGTTTGCTTCTTATCTCGCACTCTAAAGAGCGGCGTCTCAAAGATGTAGAGATGATTGTTTTCAACCAACTCAGGGAAAAACTGCAAAAAGAAAGTTAACAGCAACAAGCGTATGTGCATACCATCTACATCCGCATCCGTTGCGATCACTACTCTATTGTATCTCAAACCTTCTAAACCATCTTCTATATTGAGTGCATGCTGCAAGAGGTTAAACTCTTCATTAGTATACACTACTTTTTTGGTCATGCTATAGCAGTTTAGCGGTTTCCCTCTCAAACTAAACACTGCCTGTGTCTGCACATCTCGAGCCTT